>JAEZHS010000189.1 GCA_023436825.1 Pseudomonadota bacterium
CATCAGGACCTTACGGCGCTTGATCGTCATGTCGTGTCTCCCTTCCTCGATTCCCCCGAAACGAACTTCTCGGTGACCACGGCGCCGCGGCGCATGTGGTCGGCGATCTCCAAGCGCAGCGCGTCGAGATCGCTGCCGAGTGCCGCCGTGATGTAGCTGTCGTGGCTGTCGCGCCGGGGCCCGCGCATGCCGTGGGCGCGATGATGCGCGGCCCAATAGAGCTGCAGGCGGCCGCGCAGGCCGAACCAGGCGCGCTGCAGCAGCTTGTGGCCGCTCGCCTCGAACACCAGGCCGTGCAACTCGAGCTCCGCCCCGATGCTGGTGCGATCGTCGCCGGCGTCGATGCTGGCGAGCAGCGCCGCGTTGCGCCGATAGAGCTCGCGGCGGAAATGATCATCGCGCCGCTGCCACACCTGCTCGAAGGCGAAGGTCTCCAGAGCAGTACGCAGCGAATAGATCTCGCGCACGTCCTCGACCGACAGCGCGGCGACGTGGGTGCCGGTGTAGGGCACGGTCACCAGCAGTCCTTCCTCGATCAGCTGGCGCATCGCCTCGCGCAACGGCCCGCGGCTGACGTTGAACCGCGCCGACAGCGCGGTCTCGGTCAATGGCGCGCCCGGCGCAATGTCGCCTGCCAGGATCGCCGCCCGCAGGCGCTCGGCGATATGGGCGCGCAACGTGGCCTTGGGGACGGGCGCCAAGCCGAGCTCCGGCATCGAGAGATCCGAAAGAGCCAAATCACCTCCACAATCTGGCTGATCGTCGATTGTTGACAATCTTGCATGGGCTGACACCCCGGGCAAGCCTACGTCATCCCGACCAGAGCCTCGCGCGGCGAGGCGGAACGGAGGGAACTCTTTGTTGATGCATCGACAAAACAGGTCCCTCGACTACGCCGCCCTTCGGTCGGCTCCGCTGGGGATGACGGAGCGTCAGTAAGTCTTGTACGCCAAAAACTTACCCGACATGCCGATCCTCACCCGATCGCCCTTCTGGTCGGGCTGGCGCTCCAGGGTCATGTCGAAGTCGATGGCGGACATGATGCCGTCGCCGAACTCCTCCTGGATCAGCTCCTTCCAGGTCGTGCCGTAGACCTGCACCAGCTCGTAGAAGCGGTAGATCAGCGGGTCAGTCGGCGGCACCTGGGGCAGCGAACCGCGATAGGGCACCTCCTGCAGCAGCAGGGCCTCTTCCTTGCCGAGGCCGAACAGCCTGGCGGCCTTGGTCGCCTGCTCCTTGGTCATCTTCATCTGGCCCATGCAGGCTGCCGTGATGACGATCTTGGAGGCGCCGCCGATCTTCTTGGCGATCTCCTCCCAGGTGAGCTCCTTCATCCGCTTGGCCGTGAGGATCTTCTCCGTGACTTCTGCCCGTTTCATTGCGTGTCTCCATCTTGCTTGTTCAATGGGCGTGCCGAAGTGGCACGACTTCGGCCGGCGGATTGACCGCGGCCAGGCCCGGCTTCACCAGCTTCAGCCGGCGCGGGTCGTAGCTGGCGTCCGCGATCTCCTGGTCGAACGCCTTGGAGCGATTGACCAGGAACTCCACCAGGTGATTGCGGATGGCGTAGTACTGCGGATGACGATGCAGGTCGTTCCGATGCCGTTCGTTGCGCGGCATGGTGTTGACCACGATCTCCGCGATCTTCGCCCCCGGCCCGTTAGTCATCAGCACGATCTTGTCGGCGAGCAAAATCGCCTCGTCGACGTCGTGGGTGATCATGAACACGGTCTGCTGGGTGTCGGCGCAGATGCGCAGCACCTCGTCCTGCAGCATGCCGCGGGTCAGCGCGTCGAGGGCGCTGAACGGCTCGTCCATCAAAAGCATCTTGGGCTGGATCGAGAGCGCGCGGGCGATGCCGACGCGCTGCTTCATCCCGCCCGAGAGCTGTGCGGGACGCTTGCTTTCCGCGCCTTTCAGTCCGACCAGCTCGATGAACTTGCGCGAATGCTCGTGCACCTTGGCCTTGTCCCACTTGGGCCAGCGCGAGGAGACGGCGAAGGCGATGTTGCCCATCACCGTCATCCAGGGCAGCAGGGCATGGCCCTGGAAGATCACGGCGCGGTCGAGGCTGGGGCCGTCGATCTCGCGATTGTCGACGATGACGGCACCGTCGCTCGGCTGGTCGAGGCCGGCCAGCACGTTGAGGATCGTGGTCTTGCCGCAGCCGGAATGGCCGATCAGGCAGACGAACTCGCCGCGGTCGATGCCGAACCAGATGTTCTCGAACACCGCGGGCTGGCGCCGGTCGTCGCCGAAGCGGCGCGCCAGGCCTTCGACGCTGATGAGAGGACGTTCCATCGCACTATTCCGGGTAGGTCACGAGCCTGGTGAGCCTCGCCAGCCCCTGGTCGAGCAGCAGCCCGACCACGCCGATCAGCAGGATGGCGGTCACGATGTTGGCGATCGAGAGGTTGTTCCACTCGTTCCACACGAAGTAGCCGATGCCGGTGCCGCCCACGAGCATCTCGGCCGCGACGATCACCAGCCAGGCGATGCCGATGGAGATCCTCATGCCGGTCATGATGGTGGGCGCGGCCGCCGGCAGGATCACCTTGAAGGCGGTGCGGAACGGCCCGACCTCGAGGGTGCGCGCCACGTTCAGCCATTCCTTGCGCACGCTCGCCACACCGAAGGCGGTGTTGATCAGCATCGGCCACACCGAGCAGATGAAGATCACGAAGATCGAGGAGATGGCGCTGTCCTTGATGGTGTAGAGCGCCAAGGGCATCCAGGCGAGCGGCGAGACCGGCTTCAGGATCTGGATGAAGGGGTCGAGCGCGCGATAGACCAGCGGCGACATGCCGATCAGGAAGCCGAGCGGCACGGCGACCAGCGCCGCCAGCCCGAAGCCCAGAAGCACCCGGCCCAGCGAGTAGGCGAGCTGGATGCCGATGCCCTTGTCGTTGGTGCCCTTTACGTAGAACGGGTCCAGCAGGTGCTTCCAGATGGTGACGCCGATGTCGGCCGGCGTCGGCATCGCCGACTTGGCGCCGGTCGCCGCCGCGGCGCCGACCAGCTTGGCGTACTCGGGATCGACCGCCGGGCCGCTGGCGGCCGGCGGTTGCGCCGCGATCTGCCACAGACCGACGATGGCGGCGAAGATCAGCAGCGACAGCAGCGCGGCGCGCAGGCCGAGCGACTTCTTCAGGGTGTCCATCGACAGCCTAGCTCCGCTTGATCGCGAAACTCTCGACGTACTCGTTGGGCTTGGCCGGGTCGAAGGCCTTGCCCATGACCACGATGGTCTTCTTCGTGGAATCGGGCGGCGTAAGCCCCATCTCCTTCATCATGTTGGCGGTGTCGGTCGCGAGATAGACGTCGGCCGCCACCTTGGCGTAGTCGACGTCGGCCTTGAGCTGACCCCAGCGCTTCATCTGCGTCATGATCCAGATGGCGAACTGGTTCCAGGGGAACGGGTCGAAGTCGATGCGGTTGGGATCCTTCTTCACCGAGCCCAGGCCGTCGGCGTAGGTGCCGGTCAGGATCTGCTCCAGCACCGTCTCGGGCTGGTTCAGGTAGTTGGCGGGCGCGATCGCCTTGGCGATCTCCTTGCGGTTCTCCTGCCTGGAGGCATAGGCGGTGGCCTCGATGATCGCCTTCAGCAGTGCCCGGTAGGCGTTGGGGTTCTGGGTCGCGAATTCCTTGCTGACGGTGAAGGCGCAGCAGGGATGGCCGTCCCACAGCTCCTTGGTCAGCAGATGGATGAAACCCACGCCGTCGAACACGGCGCGCTGGTTGAACGGATCGGGGCCGAGGAAGCCGTCGATATTGTCGGCGCGCAGGTTGGCCACCATCTCCGGCGGCGGCACCGAGCGGATCTGGATGTCCTTGTCGGGATCGAGCCCGTGCTCGGCCACGTAGTAGCGCAGCAGGTAATTGTGCATCGAGTAGTCGAACGGCACGGCGAAGCGGAAGCCCTTCCAGTCCTTCGGGTTGCGCTTGTCCTTGTGCTTGACGGCCAAGGTGATCGCCTGGCCGTTGATGTTCTCGATCGCCGGCATCGTCCACGGCACCGGGTTCGAGCCGACGCCCAGCGAGATGGCCAGCGGCATCGGCGAGAGCATGTGCGCGGCGTCGTATTCCCTGGCCAGCGACTTGTCACGGATCACCGCCCAGCCCGCCGTCTTCACGACTTCAACGTTCAGACCCTGCTTGGAATAGAATCCCATCGGATGGGCCATGATGATGGGCGTGGCGCAGGTGATGGGGATGAAGCCCACCTTGAGATCGGTCTTCTCCGGCTTTCCGGTCTGGGCGAACGCCTCGGTGGCGGCATCGAGCGGGAAGAAGGTGGCCAGCGCGGCCGCCGCCGTGGAGGTGCCCACGGCCTTCAGAAAAGCGCGACGCTTCATGTCGTTGGGAAACAGCGCCCGCATGAGGCCCGAAGCCACCACCTCCTTGTAG
>JAEZHS010000167.1 GCA_023436825.1 Pseudomonadota bacterium
CGAGGAGGTCGAGCAGACGATCATCGGCAAGCCGTGGATGCAGAGCATCTTCACCGTCTCCGGCTACAGCATCCTCGACGGCCTGAACCTGCCCAACCGCGGCCTGGTCGTCGTCGAGCTGAAGCCATTCGCCGAGCGCAAGGACAGGACGCTCAGCGTGTTCCATGCCCTGGAGGAGGTGAACAAGGCCTTCGCCCAGATCGCCTCGGCCAACGTCTTCGCCTTCAACTTGCCGCCCATCATGGGGCTCGGCAACTCAGCGGGCTTCGAGTTCGTCGTGCAGTCGCTGGCCGGCGCGCCGCCGGTCGATATCGCGGCCGTCGCCCGCGGCCTGATGATCTCGGCCCAGACCGCACCCGAGCTCGCCAACGTGTTCACGACCTACGCCGCGACGACGCCGCAGATCAACCTCAAGATCGACCGCGAGCGCGCCCAGCAGCTCGGCGTCAGCATCTCCGACATCTTCTCGGCGATGCAGACCACGCTCGGCGGCACCTACACCAACGACTTCAACCTGTTCGGCCGCGTCTGGCAGGTCAAGGTGCAGGCCGACGCGCCCGACCGCGGCAACGTCAACGACGTGTTCCGCGTGCGCGTGCGCTCGTCGAACGGCGAGCTGGTGCCCCTGCAGGCCGTGGCCAATGTCGATCTGGTGACCGCGCCCTCGTCGATCGTGCGCTACAACAACCTGCGCTCGGTCGTGGTGAACGGCGCGCCCGCGCCCGGCTTCTCCTCGGGCCAGGCGATCGCCGCCATGGAGCGGCTGGCCAAAGCGACGCTGCCCGCCGGCTACGGCTTCGAATGGACCGGCACGGCGCTGCAGGAGAAGGCGGCGAGCGGCCAGACCGGCTTCATCCTGGCGCTCGCGGTGCTGTTCGCCTACCTGTTCCTGGTCGGCCTCTACGAGAGCACGGCGATCCCGATCGCGGCCCTCCTGTCGGTCGTCGTCGGCCTGTTCGGCGCCGTGCTGGCGCTCTACCTCACAGGGCTCGACAACAACATCTTCGCGCAGATCGGCATCGTCGTGCTGATCGCGCTCGCCGCCAAGAACGCCATCCTGATCATCGAGTTCGCCATGGAAGAGCGCGCGCACGGCAAGGACATCGTGAGTGCCGCGACCACGGCCGCCGGCCTGCGCTTCCGCGCCGTGATGATGACGTCCTTCGCCTTCATCCTGGGCCTGGTGCCGTTGGTCATCGCCACGGGTGCGGGCGCCGCCACCCAGCGCGCCGTCGGCACCGCCGTGTTCGGCGGCATGATCGCGGCCTCGATGCTCGGCATCTTCGTGATCCCCGGCCTGTACGTCGCCCTCCAGACCTTCCGCGAGAAGATCAAGGGCGCGGGCAGCAAGCCGGCGACCGTGCAGTACAAGGTCGTCGACCCGGGTCAATAGACCGAATCACCTTATTCCTGAGGAGCGTGCGAAGGACGCGTCTCGAAAGATGAGCCACAGGCACGGTGCTCGTTCCCACCCTTCGAGACGCGGTCCTTACCGACCGCTCCTCAGGGTGAGGTCGATGTCGCGCATGCCTCCCTCCCCTGCCATCTATTCCAGGCGGATGTTCGCCGCCTTCACCACGGGCCGCCAGCGCTCGATCTCGGCGGCGATGTGGGCGCCGAGCGCCTCGGGCGGCGCGAGAACCGGTGCCCCGCCCTCCTTCTCGAGTCGCGCCTTCACATCGGCCGACGCCAGCGCCTTGTTGATCTCCTCGTTCAGCCGCGCGGCGATGGCGGGGTCGATGCCGGCGGGGCCGGTGATGCCGTACCACTGGTCGGCCTCGAACCCAGCGACACCCGACTCGGCGACGGTCGGCAGCTCGGGAAATGCGTCCGAGCGGCGGGCGCTGGAGACGGCCAGCGCCCGTAGGCGTCCCTGCTTGGCCAGCGGCATCACCACCGGCGCGCCGGTGAAGCCCATCTGCAGCTGACCGCCCAAAAGGTCGGCGACGAACGGCGCCGTGCCCTTGTAGGGGACGTGCAGGAAGTCCGTGCCCGTGGCGTAGACGAAGTAGGCCGAGGCGAGATGCGACGCACTCGCCGTGCCGCCGGTGCCGTAGGCGAGAGACCCGGGCCTGGCTTTGGCAAGGGCCACCAGCTCCTGCACCGAGGCAGCCGCGAGCGACGGATTGACGGTCAGCACGTTGGGTACGTTCGCGACATAGGCCAGCGGCGTCCAGCCTTTGACCGGATCGTAGCTGTGCCTGGGATAGACCAGCGGATTGATGGCGAGCGTGCCGATATGGCCCATCAGCATCGTCAGCCCATCGGGCTCGGACCGGGCCACCATCTCGCAGCCGATCGTGCCGCCGCCGCCCGGCCTGTTCTCGACCACGCAGCTCTGGCCGAACGCGACCTGCAGCTTGGCCGCGATCTCGCGCGCCAGGATGTCGGTCGTGCCGCCCGGCGTGAACGGCACGACCAGGCGAAGCGGCTTGGCAGGAAAGCTTTGGGCCCGCGCCGCCGCCGTGACGATCGCGGCACCCGTTGCCCATGCCGCGCCCGCGGCGCCGATGAGCAGGCGGCGGCGACGCATCATGCCCGATCGGTGCCGGCGCCGATGCGATCGATGAGAGCCTTGTCGTGCAGGGTCGTGTCCTGGCCCGGCGGGGCGACGCGGACGGCGTCTTCCAGGCTCATCGTCTGGCGCCACTCCTCTTCCGGACGCGAGCGGCCGTCATAGCCGATCTGGTCGACGCCCCAGTAGAGTTCCAGATGATGGCCGTCGGGATCCAGGAACTCGACCGAGACCTGGCAGCCGGCGCGGCGGCGACCCTCGAATACGATCCTGGCGCCGTACTTCTGCAGATGATCGCGGGCGCGGAACACCTCGTCGAGCGTCGCGAGCTCGAAGGCAAGATGATGCAACGTGCGCTTGGCGTCGCCGGCCGGCGGCGCTCCGCCGATCAGCGCCAGGCAATGGTGATCGCCGTTGCAGCGCAGGAAGACCATGCCGCCCGGCATCTTGCTGCTGCCGTAGATGTCGGAGATCCTGAAGCCCAGCACCTCGGTATAGAAGCGCTTCGAGGCTTCGAGATCCGTGACGTTGATCACGGCGTGGCCGATCTTCTGGACGGCGAAGGGCGGGTTCATCGGACTACCTTTCCAATCGGTGCTCCGTCATCATGGACCCAACAGTGCTGCAGGGGGAAGACGCATGGCGAAATCGCCAAATCGGTTGTCGGCCAGCGAGGCCGTGCTGCGCATGGCCCAGAAGCGGCTGAAGGCCCGCGACCTGGTCGAGGCCTGCCTCGACCGCATCGAAGCGCGCGAGGGCCAGGTC
>JAEZHS010000289.1 GCA_023436825.1 Pseudomonadota bacterium
AAAACCGCCATTGCGGCCCTCCCGCGGCTAAGCGGGCCCGGGCCTTTTTTCCAAGGCCTTGCTGGATTTTTATTGCTGCGGATTGGCCGGACGGGCGGGTGTCGCCGCCGGCGGGGTCGCTGGCGCCGGATTGGCCGGCGGGGTCATCGTGCGTTCCTGCGCCGGCGCTTGCGCCTGCTCGGTACGCTCGTTAGGCGAGCCTGCGAAGAACATAAGGCCGGCGGCCAGGGCAATTGCTACCAGGATGCCCACCACCAAGGTCACGCCCTTGCCGCTATTGTCTTCGTAGTAGCGGTCGTAGTTGCGAGGGTCGCGCTCTGGATTGGGCGGATTGGGGATGTAGTCGCTCATCTGTCACTCCTTTCTCTCCGGAAGCGCATGCGGGATGAACGCCTGCCGGAGAGAGGTGTTCCAAGCCAATTTATCAGTTTTTCTCAGGAACTTAGCTCTTGAACGCCTGGAAGAAGACCGGCCCAGCAGGTCGTATCACCGCCGCCCGCACGCAGCGGTGCGACCGGTATCGCCAGATCCGAATAATGCTAGTGTGGCGGTATTGGAGACCCGAATGCCTGACGCTATGTCACAGGGACGGGCCATGAGCGCGTATGTCGTAACCGGCCAGCGCGCCCGCCAGATGCGGGTCGTGCCAGCGGAGGTGTTGAAACGCCTCTACATCCGATCCGACCGGCACGGGCTGGCGCAGACGGCGGCGCACCTCGCGCTGCTGGTCGCCGGTGGCTGGCTGGTGCTTCTCACCAAGGGCACATGGTGGGTCGTGCCGGCGCTGCTGATGCAGGGGATCTTCATCAATTCGCTGTTCGGCGCCATGCATGAATCGGTGCATTACGGCTCGTTCAAGACGCGCTGGATGGCCGATCTGCTTGCCTTCTTCTCCGGCGCCGCGATCCTGAACAACGCCGGCTTCTACCGGCACTATCACATGGCGCATCACCGCTATACGCAGGACCCGGCGCGCGATCCCGAGCTCGTCACGTCGGGCACGCCCAGGACGTGGGGCCAGTACCTGTTGCGCGTCAGCTCGATCCCGTTCCTGATGCTGCGCCTGCGCGACATCCTCCTGTTCCCGTTCGGCTATCGTGGCGATGTCGACTACATCCATCCCTCGGCGTGGCCCGAGGTGCGGCGCGGGGGCCGCTGGCTGCTGGCGCTCTATGCGGCGTTGATCGTGGGCTCGATCACGTTGCAGACGACGGTCGTGCTGTGGGTCTGGTTCATCCCCCTGCTGGTCGGCCTGCCGTTCCTGCGGCTCTATCTGCTCTGCGAGCACACGCTCTGCCCGAACTCCGACGACGGCTTTGCCAACACGCGCACCACGCTCAGCAATCCCATCGTGCGATTCCTGATGTGGAACCTGCCGTACCACGCCGAGCATCACCTGTTCCCCAACATCGCCTTCCATAACCTGCCCGAGGCGCATCGCCATCTGCGGCCGCACTTGAAGTACATCGCCAAGGGTTACATCCAGGTCCAGCGCGAGATCGTGCGTTCATTGTCATGATCTTCCGGACCGCCGGCTTTCAGCTGGCGGTCCGGAAGATCATGAGAAGATCGCGCAAAGGGGGAGTGCTTGCAGTGAGAACAAGCGAAGGCATCTTCGAATGCGGCGACCTGGCGCTGCAGCGTGGCGGCACGCTCAAGGCGGCGCGCATCGTCTACAAGACCTTCGGCACGCTTTCGCCCAAGCGCGACAACGTCATTCTCTATCCGACCAGCTACTCGGCGCATCATACCGACATCGAATGGCTGGTGCGGCCCGAGCACTGCCTCGATCCCAGCCGCTATTTCATCGTCATCCCCAACATGTTCACCAACGGCCTGTCGTCCTCGCCGTCGAATACGCCGGGCGAGTTCCCGCAGGTGACGACTTATGACAACGTTACGCAGCAACGCCGCCTGCTGGCCGAAGTGTTCGGCGTCGATCGCATAAAAATGGTCTACGGCTGGTCGATGGGCGCGCAGCAGGCCTATCACTGGGCGGCGCTGTTCGGCGAGGCGGTCGAGCGCATCGTCGTCAATTGCGGCTCGTCGAAGACCGCGCCGCACAACTTCGTGTTCCTCGAGGGCGTGCGCACGGCCGTCCAAAACGCAAAGACGCCGCAGGAGGGCCTGCGCGCCATGGGCCGCATCTATGCCGGCTGGGCGCTGAGCCAGACCTTCTATCGCCGCGAGATGTGGCGCGGGTTGGGCTTCGCCAGCCTGGAGGACTTCCTGGTGCGCTCATGGGAGGCCAACTTCCTGCGCCGCGACGCGCGCGACCTGATGGCCCAGCTCTGGACCTGGCAGAACGGCGACATCTCGGCCAACGACCTCTTCCGCGGGGACCTCGCCATGGCCCTGGCAGCGATCAAGGCCAAGGTGCTGCTGATGCCGTCCGCCACCGATCTCTACTTCCAGACCGACGACAATCGCGAGGAGCTGCCGCATCTGAAGCACGGGAGCCTGGTCGAGATCCCGTCCGTCTGGGGACACCGCGCCGGCAATCCCAGCGCCAATCCCGAGGATGCGGCGTTCATCGACCGACAAGTGGAGGCTCTTC
>JAEZHS010000294.1 GCA_023436825.1 Pseudomonadota bacterium
TCACCCAGACTTCGTTCTCGACGCGGCGCTTGCTCTTGAACGGACCGGTGCCGGGGATGTCGACGACGCGGCGCAGGTTGTACTGGTTGTCCTCCAGCGTCTTCTTGCGCACGATCGTGTTCCAGCCACTGGCGAACGCCGCCATCATGAAGCTGGCGGGCCTGGGCTCGGAGAGCTTGAAGATCACGGTCTTCTTGTCCGGCGCGGTGATCTCGCTCACCGTCGTGAACAGCGTGCTGCGTGGGATGCTGACGCCGGCCGGCGGCTTGGCGATACGGTCGTAGGTCGCCTTGACGTCCTCCGACGTGAAGTCGGCGCCGTCGTGGAACTGCACGCCCTCGCGCAGGTGGAAGGTGTAGGTCTTGCCGTCCTTCGAGATTTCCCAGCTATGGGCGAGATCGGGAATGATGGTCTTGCCGCTGTCGCGCGGGTCGCGACGCACCAGGTTGTCGAACATGCAGCCCTGGCAGCCCAGGCTGTTGATCGTGCCCGACTGGTGCATGTCGAAGTGCGGCGGACGCGAGGTGATGGCGTACTTCAGCACGCCGCCCGACTTCGGGTTGGGCTCCGGCGCCGCGAGCTGGAACTTGGAACCGTCGAACTCGTTGGGCACGTTCTGGGCGAGCAACTGCCAGGGCATGCCGAATACGGTGGCCGTGGCGGCCGCCGAGCCCTGCATGAAGCGACGACGGTTTACGCGTGAACGCGGGTACTCATGATCGCTCATTTGGCTTTCCTCCCGTTTGGCCTTTTCCTTACCGAGCACTGTGTGCTCTGATGGAAGGCCTTTACTTTCCCCGTAAGGCCAAAGCTAACACGATAAAACTTAGGGAGTCTCGCCTTGAATCCTCGCCAGCCGGCGCTGCGTGCAGTCGGTGAGCCGGCTGTGATGCCGGCGCAGACGATTCTCCAGATCGAAGGCCTGCAGACCCACTTCTTCACCACGCTCGGCACGGTGAGGGCGGTCGACGGTGTGTCCTATTCGCTGGGCAGCGGTGAGACCTTGGGCGTGGTGGGCGAATCGGGTTGCGGCAAGAGCGTGACGGCGCTGTCGATCCTGCGACTGGTCGCCAATCCGCCGGGCCGCATCGTCGGCGGCGCCATCCGCTTCCAGGGCAAGAACCTGCTCGATCTCACGGAGACCGAGATGGAGGCGATCCGCGGCAACGCCATCTCGATGATCTTCCAGGAGCCGATGACCTCGCTCAATCCGCTCTACACGGTGGGACGGCAGATCGCTGAAGCCGTGGCGCTGCACCAGGGCCTCTCCAAGCGAGACGCCATGGACAAGGCCGTCGAGATGCTGCGCCGGGTCTATATCCCCGAGCCCGAGAAGCGCGTTCATTCCTATCCGCATCAGATGTCGGGCGGCATGCGCCAGCGCGTCATGATCGCCATGGCGCTGTCGTGCAATCCCAAGGTGCTGATCGCCGACGAGCCGACCACGGCGCTCGACGTCACGATCCAGGCGCAGATCCTCGACCTGATGCGCGAGCTGCAGGAGACCTTCGGCACCGCGATCATCCTGATCACCCACGACATGGGCGTGGTCGCCGAGAACGCCGACCGCGTGGTGGTCATGTATGCCGGCCGCAAGGTCGAGGAAGCGCCGGCCGATGTGCTCTTCGATCAGCCCGGGCATCCCTACACGAAGGGGCTGCTGGGTTCGATCCCGCATCTCGACACCGCGGCGCGCGCCGACACGACGCGGGCGCGGCTCAACGAGATCAAAGGCATGGTGCCTTCGCTGTTCAACCTGCCCCAGGGCTGCAGCTTCGCGCCGCGTTGCAGCCTCGCGAGCGACCAGTGCCGGGCACGCGCGCCCGATCTCGATGAACATCGGCCCGGCCATTGGATCGCCTGCTGGCACGCCGACCGTCTGCTGCAGGGGGCCTCATGAGCGAACCGTTGCTCGAGGTCCCTCTGCTCGAGGTGGATGGCCTCAAGAAGCACTTCCCGATCCACAAGGGCGTGTTCAGCCGCGTCTCGGGTCACGTCTATGCTGTCGATGGCGTGTCCTTCCGCATCGGCCGCGGCGAGACGTTGGGGCTGGTGGGCGAATCGGGCTGCGGCAAGTCGACGGTCGGCCGCACGCTGCTGCGCCTGATGGAGCCGACCGAAGGCAAGATCCGCGTCGACGGCGAGGACATCACCCATCTGGAACGTGAGCAGCTGCTGCCCTACCGGCGGCGCATGCAGATGATCTACCAGGATCCCTATGCCTCGCTGAACCCGCGCATGTCGGCGGGCGAGATCGTGGGCGAACCGCTCATGATCCACGACATCGGCACGCCGCAGGAGCGCCGCGAGCGCGTGGCCGCGCTGTTCGAGCGCGTGGGTCTCAGGCCCGAGGCGGTTAACTCCTATCCCCACGAATTCTCCGGCGGCCAGCGTCAGAGGATCGGCATTGCGCGCGCGCTCGCGCTCAGCCCCGACCTGATCGTCGGCGACGAGCCGGTGTCGGCGCTCGACGTGTCGATCCAGGCGCAGATCCTGAACCTCCTGATGGAGCTGCAGGACGAGCTCAGGCTCTCCTACCTGTTCGTGGCGCACGACCTCGCCGTGGTCGAGCACATCAGCCATCGCGTCGCCGTCATGTATCTCGGCCGCATCGTCGAGACGACCGACAAGCGCAGCCTGTTCGAGATGCCGCTGCATCCCTACACCGAGGCGCTGCTGTCGGCCGTGCCGATCCCCAAGGCGAGCGCACGCAGTCGCAAGCGGGTGATCCTGACCGGCGACGTGCCGAGCCCGATCAACCCGCCGCCGGGCTGCCACTTCCACGCCCGCTGTCCCTACGCCATGCCGCGCTGCAAGACCGACGTGCCGACCCTGCGCGAGGTCAAGCCGGGGCATCTCGTGTCGTGCCACCTGCACGATGGGGGAGTGAAGTTCCCGCTGGGTGCTGCTGCCTAGCTCGCTCTCACGCTCACGTTCCTCCCCCCTTGGCAGGGCTATCGCATATGACCGATT
>JAEZHS010000329.1 GCA_023436825.1 Pseudomonadota bacterium
CTTCCAGCGCGCTCAAGCCCATGAGCGCGCTGGAAGCGCGCGGTCCGGAAGAGCATGAGGCCTTACGGCTGCCTCAAGACATCAACCACTGCCGCTATCAGCCGTCGGGTGTCGCCTTCCGTGCCGACGGTGATGCGAAGCCAGGGCGCCGTGCGCGGCCTGTTGAAATGCCGGACCAGCACCGCGCGTTCGCGCAGCGCCGCCGCGAGCTTCGCCCCCTCCCGCGCCGGATGGCTGGCAAAGACGAAATTCGCGCTCGACGGCAGGACGACGAAGCCGAGCTTCGTCAGCTCGCGCGTCATCGTTTCACGCCCTGCGACGATCCTGGCGCAGGTCTCGCGGAAATAGGCGTCGTCCCGTAGCGAGGCCGTCGCGCCCGCCTGCGCAATGCGGCCGAGCGGGTAGGAATTGAAACTGTCCTTCACGCGGGTCAGCGCCTCGATCAACCCGACGTCGCCCAGCGCGTAGCCGACGCGCAGGCCGGCCAGGGCGCGCGACTTGGACATCGTCTGCACGACCAAAAGGTTCGGATGATCGTCGATCAGGGGAGTGGCACTCTCGCCGCCGAAATCGACATAGGCTTCGTCGATCAGCACCGGGATGTCGGCGTGATCCTCGAGCAGCCGGCGGATCTCCGAGCGCGGCAGCCCGATGCCGGTCGGTGCGTTGGGATTGGCGATCACGATCGACCCCGCCTCGCGCCGGTAATCCTCGACCCGGACACGCATTCCGTCGTCCAGCGGCACGGTCTCGCAGGCAACGCCGAACAACTGCGCCCACACCGGATAGAAGCTGTAGGTGACGTCCGGAAACAGCAGCGGTTTGGCCTGCTTCAGGAGCGCCACGAAAGCATGCGCCAGCACTTCGTCCGAGCCGTTGCCGACGAACACCTGTTCGGGCTTCACGCCGTGGTGCGCAGCAAGCGCCTTGCGCAGTTCCGTCGCTTCCGGGTCGGGATAGAGTCGCAGGCTATCGGCCATGGCGGCGCGCATCGCGTCCAGCGCGAGCGGCGACGGGCCGAAGGGGCTTTCGTTGGTGTTGAGTTTCACCAGATCGGCAATGCGCGGCTGCTCGCCCGGCACATAGGGCGAAAGCTCGTGCGCGATCTGGCTCCAGAACGGGTTCATGGTAGTGTCCGGGTCGGGGTCGAGCCGCGGCTTATGCCATTGCAGGGTCAGCTTAGCCAGCTGGCCCGATTCCCTTCGACTTGCGCGATATCGGGCCCGGCAGCATCCACGGTCAGCTCGCCTGTCTCAGGCGACAAGGCGCTATTCCGAAACGAATTAAGGGCCAGAATCCGCGAAGCCGCCCCTAAGACAGCTTCACAACGCCGACCGCCCGTTCAGCCCGACCCCGGCGAAGTAACGCTCCATCCCGGCGACCTGGTCCGCGGTAAAGAGGGCGCCGACATAGCCGTCGGGTCGGACCAACACGCAATCTCCCGGCGACAGATCGTATCCGTCGCGGACATGCCCATGCGCATCGACGAGGTCGCCTCTCTCGCCGACCGAATGGACGACGAGTCCGCCGCGCGGATGACCGAAAGCGCGCCCATCGACTTCGCAGCCCAGCAAGGACCAGTGGGGGCCACGGAACAGATCGAAAAGGCGCATGGGCTGCCCGCCGGCGCCTCGACAAACCGCATCGGGCGCGCGCTGCCCCGCCCTGATGCGTCCGGGCCGCCCTCGCAGATCAAGGGCAATTGGCGAATCGAAATAGCCGAGATCGAGCTCCTGCGTGTCGCGGCCGCGACGCATCTCGCCGCGTTCGCGGGCAGCGCGCAGCAAGTCCGTCGAAAGGCCCAGCACGTGCGCAGCGATGGGGCGCCGCTCCGCTTCGTAGGTTGCGAGCAGAGCCTGCGGCGCACCGCCCAGGACCGCCGCGAGCTTCCAGCCCAGATTGTAGGCGTCCTGCACGCTGGTATTGAGGCCCTGCCCGCCGGTCGGCGGATGAACGTGCGCGGCATCGCCGGCAAGAAACGCGCGCCCAACCTGGTAGCGATCGGCGAGGCGCACGTTCATGACATAGGCCGACGCCCACAGGACCTTGTGCGCGAGGATATCGCTGCGGCCGGTGCGCCCGGCGATCAGGCGATTGATGCCCGCGACCGACAGATCCGGTTCGCCCGGCCGCACGATTCCCGCCTGCAGCTGGAACAGCGGGGTACCGCCCAGCGGGCAGATCGAGACGTGGCCGCCGCCCGCGGCGTTCCAGCGATGCCAGCGATCGCGCGACAGCCCGTCCAGGACGAGATCGGCTACCAGCGCCCGGCCCGCCAGCGTCTCGCCCGGGAAGTCGATGCCCAGCGTGTGCCGCACCAGGCTGCGCCCGCCGTCGGCGCCCACCAGATAACGGACCCGAAGCGTCTCCTCGCCCGAAGCGGATCTGAGCCGGGCCGTCACGCCCTCCTCGTCCTGCTCGAAGCCTAAAAGCTCGCATTTCGACGTCACGTAGTGGCCCAGCTCCGCAAGGCGCTCGCGCAGCAAGGTCTCGTTGACGTTCTGCGGCAGCATCAAGGGCTCGCCATAGGGCTCCGACGGCGTCGCCGCCCGCCGCTCCATCATGGCGCTGTCCTGGAACGTCTGCCCGTCGTAGGTGCGCAACAGCGGATAGGGCCCGCCGGCCGCGACCATGCGGTCGAGCAACCCCAAATCCTCGAACAGCTCCAGGCTGCGCGGCTGGATGCCCTTGCCCCGCGATCCGGGAAACGGCCGGTCGGACCGGTCGATCAGCCGGAAGGTGACGCCCCTGCGCGCAAGGTCGATCGCCAGCGTCAGGCCGGCGGCGCCGGCGCCGCTGATGAGCACGTCAACCGCGGGCAAGGACGCCTCCTACTATGTGCATAATGCACATATTGGAGCGGCGCTCGACGCGGTCAAGCCGAAATGTGCATAATACACAGGATGAGAACCGACCTCCGCCAACTGCACGAAACCCTGATCGACCTGATGGCCTTCCTGAACCGGCCGCAACCCGACCGGACATCGATCGAGGAGGCCGGGATCCGGCTCGACCGGGCGCTCCTTCCCCTGTTGGTGCGCATCGAACGGCGCGGCCCGATCGGCATCGTGGAGCTCGCCGAGGCCGCCGGCCGCGATCACTCGACCGTCAGTCGCCAGGCCGCCAACCTCGAGAAACTCGGGCTGGCCGTCCGCCGCCCGGGCCGTTCGGATCAGCGCATCCGCGAGGTGGCGATAACGGCCAAGGGCCGGGCGATGACGGCTGCACTCGATGCCGCCCGCCAACGGCTGGTCGGCCCCCTCCTCGCCAGATGGAGCAAGAAGGACAGGAGCGAACTCGTACGGCTACTGCGTCGACTGGTGGATGACCTCACGAACGGCCCGATGGCTTCTTTCGGACCGCGCGCGTCCCGCGCGCCTCATCAGCGCGCGGTCCAGAAGACCATGACTAGGCCGCCTCGGCCAGCGGCACCCTCCTTACCTCGTGCGCCTGCAGACGCGGCAATACCTCCGCGGCGAAGCGGTGGATCTGGTTCATGAACATGTCATGGGGCATGGCGCCGCGATTGAAGCCGATCTGCACCGTGTTGGCGCCGGCCGCTTCGGCCTGGGCGATGATGCGCTCGGTCACCTCCGAGGCGGTGCCCCAGGGCATGTTCTCGGCCATGCGTTCGACGTCGGCCATGGTCATGCTGCGGAAGTCCTCGCGCAGCAGGGCAGCGGCGCGCTGGTTCTCGGGCCGCACATAGTCGGTCGAGGTCTGGCTGACATAGCCCACTTTCCGCTGCGCCGCGGTCTCGGTGAAGCTGCCGTGGCTGAACAGCGTGCGATTGAAGTAGAGGTGATAGGGCGCGACCTCCCTCACCGCCCGCGCCTTGGAATCGGCGACGTAGGCGTTGAGCGCCAGCGACATGTGGTCGGGCGTGATGCGATGGCCGGCATCGGCCAGGCACCTGGCATAAAAGCGGATAATGTCGTTGCGCAGGCCGCCGCCCGCCAGGCCCGGCGTGATCGGGATGTCGTGGCGGCCAGCGAACTCGATCGATTCCTGGCTGCCGACGATCGGGATCCACACCGGCGGATGCGGCCGCTGCACCGGCCGCGGCCAGATGGCCACGTCCTTGTACGACCAGAACTTGCCTGAATAGGAGAACACGTCCTCGGTCCAGGCGCGGGTAACGATGTCGTAGGCCTCCTCGAAGCGAGCCCGCGACTGGTCGAGCGGCACGTTGTGCACTTGGTACTCACGGGGAATACCGCGGGCAAAGCCCGAGATGATGCGGCCGTTGGACAGACAGTCGAGCATCGCCAGCTCTTCGGCCAGGCGCAGCGGCTCGTGCAGCGGCAACAGGTTGCCGTAGATCAGAAGTTTCAGCCGTTTGGTGCGCTGCGCCGCGGCCGACGCCATCAGGTTGGGCGAGTTCATCAGCCCATAGGGCGAGCAGTGATGCTCGTTGAAGCCGACGCCGTCGTAGCCCAGCCGGTCGAGCTCCTCCCACGCCTCGAGATGCTCGGCGTAGGTGCGCACGGCGACCTCGGGCCTGAAATGCTGCTTGCTCAGCGGATAGGGAAGCTCCGTGCCGCCGTTCTTGAGATGATCGAGGTTCTCGCCGTAGGCGAGCAGGTCGAAGACGAAGACTTTCATGGGACCTAGAAATCGACCGGATAAGGCGACAGCTCACCGCTTTCATAGCGCTGCGGCAGGCCTGGCGTCACGTTCTCCCAAACGTAGAGCATCGACCGTTTGGTCGAGTAGCCCTGATGGCGGATGTCCGCCGGCATGGCGGCGACGTCGCCCGCCTTCATGGTGACACGAGCCCGCGGCGCACCGGTGTTCTTGTCGCCGACGTCCCACACGATCTCGTCCGAGAGCTGGATGAACCATTCGACCCGATCGTTGCCGTGGAAGACCGGCAGGATGAATTCCTCGGTCGTGGGACAGGCGAGCGAGGACTTGCACACCGCCGTGACCGACGGATTCCAGGTGACGTCGGATCGGCTGAGATACTTGAACAGGCTGAAGGCGTGGAGCTGTCCCTCGAAACCGGGCTCGGCATGGATCTCCGGCTCGTCCTGGGGCACATCGGCGAAGGCCCGATTGACCGGCATGTCATCGCGCAGCGGCGAATCGCCCGAGAGGCCAGGCATGCGCCTCGTGGCGATGCGTGTGCGCTCGATCGCCGCGAGGTTGTCGCCCTGCTTGGACCCGAAAGCGCTGCCGGTCTCGGCGGGGGCAGCGAAAGGATCGAAGCCCTCGTTCACCCAGTCTCGCAGGATCGCCTTGAAGGTCGCCATGATCTGGTCGGCGTCGAATTGCTCGAGGTAGTCGACCTCCGCCTCCTTGAGCGTGCCGTTGAACGTGCCGGCGTAGAAGTCCACACGGCCGTAGCGATTGCGCGTGCCGATGACGTGATCGAAGTTCACCCAGCCGTAGAAGAAATTCCAGGCGACATCGCGCATGCAGGCCCGCAGGAACGCATCGGCCGGCATCTGGTGCGAGCGCCGCGCGCCCTTGGCGGGCCAATGGACGGTGACAAAATACTCATCACGCGACAGCTCGAACTTGCCGAGCCTGAAGCTGCGGTAGCCGGTGCGATTGCTGGGCTCGCTGGCGATGACCTGCGGGTTGGTGGTGGACATGATCGGTCTTCGTCAGGTGTAACAGATCTCGCGCCACTTCTGGACGCTGAGGTCTCCCACGATGGTCTGCTGCAGCAGCACACCCGTCCGGATCGCCGAGAAGCGATAGGCATTCCCGGCGCCCAACAAGACCTGGTGGCCGCGCTTGAGCTTCACGTGCCCCATGGGCTCGCCCTCGGGAGGTTCGCCGACGAGGATCGCGCCGCTCCTGCCTGGGTCCGGTGGGCTCTTCATCCTGATGAAGTCGACGGTGACCTCGCCATCCATGCACAGCGCGAACTCGTCATGGCCGCAGGCGAACCACGGCGAGACGCCCTCGGCCCTCATGACCTCCTGGACGTATTCCATGTTCTTGGCGACGACGACGCGCTCGTAAGGCTTCGACCGGGCGGCGACCTCAAAGATGTTCGAGAACACGTAGTGCCGGGCTTCACCCGACACCAATTCGATGCTGCCTTTGGTATAGTCGGCCAGCGACCCGAAGACGGTATGCACCTGCATGCGGTCCTCCTTCGTGTCGACAGTAGGAGGGCAAGCCGCCGGAGCCGTCAATCCTCACGCTTACGCGTGGGTTGACAAAGTCAGTGATCCCGCCCCGACGCGGCGAATGTCTTGACTCGTTCGGGCCGCCGATTGAGGCTCACGGTACGGGGAAAACAAGGCAAACCATAAAAATCGAGGGAACGCCCATGATCCGCACTTTCCATCGGCGAACGCTTGCCGCTCTTGCCGCCGGCGCCAGCCTGTTTGCGATCAGCGAAGCCGCCCTGGCCCAGGCCAAATACAAGGAAGCGCCGGCGCTTGCAGAACAGGTGAAGGCGGGCAAGCTGCCGGCGGTCGACGCCCGCCTGCCCGAGAAGCCGCTGGTCGTGCCGACCGTCGACAAGGTCGGCGAGTATGGCGGCACCTGGCGCCGGGCCTTCCTCGGTCCGGCCGATTCCAACAACTACGTGCGCGTGGTCTACGACGCGCTGTTCCGCTTCTCCCCCGACGGCGCCAAGATCGAGCCCAAGATCGCCGAAAGCGCCGAACCGTCGGCCGACTTCAAGGTCTGGACCATCAAGCTGCGCAAGGGCTCGAAGTGGTCCGATGGCCAGCCCTTCGGCGCCGACGACATCCTGTTCTGGTACAACGACGTGCTCCTCAACAAGGAGCTGACGCCCACCCTGCCCGGCTGGATACGCAATGCCGACGGCACGCCGGCCAAGGTCGAGAAGGTCGACGACAACACGGTGCGCTTCACCTATGCCGCGCCGGCGACGCTGTTCCTGACGGCGGTCGCCAACCAGGACGGCGCCGACCGGACCTTCGCGATGTTCCTGCCGGCGCACTACCTCAAGAAATTCCATCCCAGCCACACGCCCAAGGCGGACGTCGACAAGGCGGCGCAGGCGGCCGGCTTCAAGACCTGGACCGAGCTGTTCGCCAACAAGAACGCCCCGCCGGAGAACCCGGAGCGGCCGACCATGGCGGCGTGGTCGCCGACCAGCCGCGCCAGCGATCCGGTGTTCACGCTGCGGCGCAATCCCTATTACATCGGCGTCGATTCGGCGGGCAATCAGCTGCCCTACATCGACGAGGTACGCTTCACCTACTTCGCCGACGCGCAGGCGCTCAACCTTGCCGCCATCGCCGGCAACTTCGACATGCAGGAGCGCCACATCAACATGACCAACTACCCGGTGCTCAAGGAGCAGGAGAAGACCGGGAAGTACAAGATCACCGCCTGGCCGACCTTCGGCGGCGCCGACGCCGTCATCGCCCTCAACCAGACCTACGCGGCCGATCCCGAGATGGGCAAGCTGATGGCCAACAAGGACTTCCGGGTCGCGCTGTCGCTCGCCATCAACCGCGACCAGATCAAGGAGAGCGTGTTCCTCGGCCTCGGCGAGGCGCGCCAGGGCGTGCCGGCGCCGTGGCATCCCTATTTCCCGGGGCCGGAGTGGGCGCAGAAATACACCGAGTTCAAGCGCGACGAGGCCAACAAGATCCTGGACGGCATCGGGTTGACCAAGAAGGACGCGGCCGGCATCCGCCTGCTGCCCTCGGGCAAGCCTGTGACCATCGAGATCAGCGTCGTCCCGGCGTTCGGCGCATGGCCCGACGTCGCCCTGCTGGTGTCGAAGGATTGGGAGGCGGTCGGCGTGAAGACCATCGTGCAGATCCGCGAGCGCGCCCTGCACTTCAAGATGAACGAGAACAACGAGCTGATGGCCGAGATCTGGAACGAGGACACCAGCGCGTTCCCCTACACCGGCAACGCCAAGGCCGATCCGCGCAACGCACCCATCCTAACCATGGGACCGCTGTGGCGCCGCTGGTACGCCACCGGCGGCAAGGAGGGCGCCGAGCCGCCGCCGGAGATGAAACGCATCGTCGAGATCGTCGACAAGGCGCGCACCGTGGGGCCCGAGGAGCAGGTCAAGCTCAGCCAGGAACTCTACCGCATCTGGGCCGAGCAGCTGTTCGAGATCGGCACGATCGGCCTCACGCCCATGGTGCAGGGTGTCGTGGTGACCAACACCAAGCTGCGCAATGTGCCGGCCACGCTCGGCAACGACTGGCCGCTGCGCAGCCCGGGCAATGCGCGGACGGAACAGTTTTATTTTGCGAAGTGACTCTTTCCGTCATCCCGACCGGAGCCGAGCGTAGCGAGGCGTAGTGGAGGGACCTGTTTTGTCGATCCATCTCAAGACGAGGTCCCTCGACTACGCCACCCTTCGGGTGGCTTCGCTCGGGATGACGGCCAAATGAATCCCGTGGCGTCCCCATGACCCGTTACATCCTGCAGCGGCTGGCGCTCCTGCCGCTGCTGATGGTGATCTACTCCTTTGTCATCTTCGTCATCATCCAGGCGCCGCCGGGCGACTTCCTGACGGCGTATGTCGCCACGCTCGCCTCGTCGGGCTCGTCGATCTCGCAGGAGCAGATCGAGGCGTGGCGCGCGCAGTACGGGCTCGATCAGCCGATGATCGTGCAGTACTGGCTGTGGGTGAAGCACCTGGTGCACGGCAATTTCGGCCTGTCGCTGGAGTACCAGCGCCCCAACGCCGAGCTCATAGGCGAGCAGATCGGGCTGACGCTGGCGCTCGCCCTGTTCTCCTTCTTCCTCACCTGGGCGATCGCCATCCCGGCCGGCATCTATTCGGCGACCCATCCGCGCTCGATCGGCGACCACATCCTCACCGTCATCAACTATGTTGGCGTCGCCACGCCCAACTTCATGCTGGCGCTGATCCTGATGTGGGTCGCCTTCGCCTATTTCGACGTCAGCGTCACCGGCCTCTATTCGCCCGAGTACGCCGACGCGCCGTGGAGCTGGGGCAAATTCCTGGACCTCATGGCGCACCTGTGGCTGCCGGCGCTCGTTCTGGGCATCGCCGGCACCGCGCGCCTCAGCCGCATCATGCGCGCCAACCTTCTGGACGAGCTCAACAAGCCCTACGTCGTGACCGCGCGCGCCAAGGGCATGAAGGAGTGGCGCCTGGTGCTGCGCTATCCGGTGCGGCTCGCCTTCAATCCGCTAATCAGCACCATCGGCTGGTATCTGCCGATGCTGTTCTCGGGGAGCCTGATCGTCGCCACGGTGATGAACCTGCCCAACATCGGCCCATTGCTGCTGCGTGCCCTGGTCAACCAGGACATGTACCTCGCCGGCGGCATCCTGCTGATCTACTCGTTCCTCACCATCGTCGGCACGCTCCTGTCCGACATCCTCCTCGCGCTGGTCGACCCGCGCATCCGGGTGGAGGGTTAGATGATGCTTACTTTCTTATCTTCCGGACCGCGAGCCTCCGGCTCGCTCAAGCTCATGAGCGAGCCGGAGG
>JAEZHS010000308.1 GCA_023436825.1 Pseudomonadota bacterium
GGATGAAGGTCGTGCTGCTCGAGCGCCGGCGCATCGGCTGGGGCGCCTCGGGCCGCAACGGCGGCTTCGTCGGCCCGGGCTATGCCCTGCGCTCGGGCGCGCTGATCGAGCAGTTGGGCGAGGACCATGCCCGCCAGCTCTATGCTCAGTCGCAGCGTGGCGTGGAGATCGTGCGCGCCTCGCTCAAGGAGATGGGCCGCTCCGAAATCATGATGGGCTGGGGCCGCCTTTCGGTGTCGCGCACCGACCAGGGGCCGGACTTCGCCGAGCGATCACGAGCGCTGGCCAAGAAGCTCGGCGCCACGTTCGAGCCCTGGGAGACCGACAAGGTTCGCAGCCTGCTAAGTACCGAGCGCTACTTCCAGGGGCTGCATGACGCGACCGGTTTCCAGATCCATCCCCTCAACCTCGCGCTGGCGCTGGCCGCCGATGCCGAGAAGCGCGGCGCGCTGGTCCACGAAGGCACCGAAGCCCGGGCATTGGAGCGCCGCGGCACGGAGTGGCAGCTCAGGACCGCCATGGGCGAGGTCACGGCGCGGCACGTCGTGCTGGCGGGCAACGCCGATCTCGGCCGCATCCATCGGCTCGGCGGCGCGGTCCTGCCGGTGGCGACCTACGTCGCGGTGACGAACAAGCTCGGTTCGCGCCTCGGCGAGGCGATCCGCTGGCGCGGCGCCATCGGCGACACGCGGCGCGCCGGCGACTACTACCGCATCGTCGACGAGGATCGCCTGCTGTGGGGCGGCCGCATCACCACCGACACGCGTGAGCCGGCGCGGCTGCGCGCCATGATGCGGGGCGACATCCTGTCGGTGTATCCTCAGCTCGGCGACATCGAGATCGACTACGCCTGGCCCGGCATCATGGGTTACGCGCTGCACAAGATGCCCCAGGTCGGCGAGATCCAGCCCGGCCTGTGGGCCTGCACCGCCTTCGGCGGCCACGGCGTCGCCCAGACCGCGGCTGGCGCCGACGCCGTCGCCGCCGGCATCGCCCATGAGGACGACCGCTGGCGTCTCTTCGCCCCGTTCGGCACGGCCTGGGCCGGCGGGCCGCTCGGCCGCATCGGCACGCAGCTCGTCTACTGGAAACTGCAGGCCAGCGACTGGTGGGACGAGAAGCGCCAGGCCAGGAACGCGGAGATGTTGCGCACATGAGCAAGCAGGGAATCGGCGCATCGCCGCGGCGCCGCGAGGATGCGCGCTTCGTCACCGGCCATGGCGCCTATCTCGACGACCTCCGCTTCGATCGGCTGGCCCACGCCGTCGTCCTGCGTTCTCCGCATGCGCATGCCCGCATCCGGTCGATCGATGCGAGCGCCGCCCGGCGCGCGCCCGGCGTGCTCGCCGTACTGACGGCGGCCGAGGCAAAGGCCGACGGACTGAAATCCTTGCGACCCTACGCCGAGGCCAACATCCAGACCGGCGAGCCGTTCGCCTTCGCGCCGCAGCCGCTGCTCGCCCACGACAAGGTGCGGTTTGCCGGCGAGCCGGTCGCCCTGGTCGTGGCCGAGAGCGCCGCCCAGGCAGCCGACGCCGCCGAACTCTTGGACATCGACTACGAGCCCCTGCCCGCCGTGACGTCGGGCGAGGCGGCGCGCGCGGTCGGCGCGCCGCTGATCGCCGACGAGGTGCCGGGCAATGTCTGCCTCGACTGGCGCACTGGCGACGCCCAAGCCGCCGATGCCGCTTTCACCCGAGCGGCGCATGTCGTCTCGCTGAAGCTCGACAACCATCGCATCGTCATGAACCCGATGGAGCCGCGCGGCGGCGTCGGGCAGTTCGATCCAGCGAGCGGCCGCTACACGCTGCATGTCTCCAGCCAGAACATCCACATCAACCGCGACCACATCGCCCGCACGCTCGGCGTCGGATCCAGGGATGTGCGCTTCATCGCACATGACGTCGGCGGCGGCTTCGGCGCCAAGAACTTCGCCTATGTCGAGCATGCGCTGGTCCTGTGGGCGGCCAGGCGCACCGGCCGGCCGGTGAAATGGATCGCGAGCCGCAGCGAAGTGTTCCTGTCCGACCATGCCGCGCGCGACACCGCGGCCGAGGCCTCGCTGGCGCTCGATGCCAAAGGCCACTTTCTCGGCTTGAAGGTCACCAGCGTCGCCAATCTCGGCGCCTACATGATCGGCGCCGGCGGGGCGGTGCAGACCTATCAGTACATCCATCTGCAGGGCACGGTGTACCGCATCCCGGCGATCGCGCTGCACGTCGTTGCGGTGCTGAGCAACACCGCGCCGATCGGCGTGACGCGCGGGCCGGGTTTCGCCGAGACCGTGAACATCCTGGAGCGCCTGATCGACGCCGCCGCGTCGAAGGCGGGCTTCGACCGCGCCGACCTGCGCCGCCTCAACATGGTGCCGGCGGACGGCATGCCGATGATCAACTTCTTCGGTTTCCAGGTCGACAGCGGCACCTTCGCCGAGACGCTCAGCGCCGCGCTGGCGCGTGCCGACATCGCGGGCTTCGCTCAACGGCGGCGGCAAAGCGAGGCGGCTGGCCGGCTGCGCGGCCTGGGCTTTGCCTATCACATCAAGGGCACGGGCGGTCCGCCGGAGGAGAATGTCGATGTCCGCTTCGAACGCGACGGCACGGTGTCGCTGATCACCGGCACGCAGCATATCGGCCAGGGCCACGAGACGACCTTCCCGCAGATCCTGGCCCATCGCCTGGGCGTGGGCAACGAGCGCATCCGGCTGCGCCAGGGCGACACCGACCTGATCGCGCACGGCGGCGGCCATGGCAGCTCTCGCGCGACCTACATGGGCGGCACCGCGATCTGGCGCGCCTCGGACGCGATCATCGCCAAGGGCCTGGTCCTCGCCGCCGACGCGTTGGAGGCGGCCGAGGCCGATATGCGCTTCGAGGACGGACGCTTCGTCGTGTCGGGCACCGACCGCGCCATCGGCCTCCTCGAAGTGGCGGCGCTCGGGCGCGACAAGGGCCAGCCCCTCGACACCTATGACTTCTGGAAGCGCGAGCACATGACCTTCCCCAACGGCGCCCATGTCGTGGAAGTCGAGATCGACCGCGACACCGGCCGCGTCGAGCTGGCGCGCTACACGGCGGTCGACGACTACGGCGTGCTGGTCAACCCCATGATCGTCGCCGGCCAGATGCATGGCGGCATGGCGCAGGGCGCGGGCCAGGCGCTGCTGGAGCACGCACTCTACGACGCAGGATCGGGCCAGATGGTGGCAGGTTCGTTCATGGATTACGCCCTGCCGCGCGCCGACGACCTGCCGTCGTTCGACGTGGGTTTCAACGGCACGCCCTGCACGACCAACCCGCTGGGCGTGAAGGGCTGCGGCGAGGCCGGCGCCATCGCCGCCTTTCCGGCGATCTCCAACGCCATCCTCGACGCCCTGGCGCCGCTCGGCGTAACGGGCTTCGACGGGCCCGCTACACCGGCCCGCATCTGGCAGGCCATGCAGGCGACCCGATGAAGCGCCACGCGCCGGCGACGGCGCGCAACCGCCAGCCCATCCTCGACGTGCTGCGACAGCACCTGCCGGCCGACGGTCTGGTCCTCGAGGTCGCAAGCGGCACCGGGGAGCATGCCGTGCATTTCGCCGCCGCCCTGCCGCAGCTCGTGTTCCAGCCGAGCGATCCCGACGACGAGGCGCTGGCCAGCATCGACGCCTGGGCCGAGACCAGCGGCCTTTCGAACATCCGGCCGGCGATGGCGCTCGACGCCGAGGCGCCGGCCTGGCCGGTCGAGCGCGCCGACGCCGTGCTCTGCTGCAACATGATCCACATCGCGCCCTGGACGGCGGCCGTCGGCCTGGTCGCGGGCGCGGCCCGCCTCCTGCCGGATCACGGCCTTCTTTATCTCTACGGTCCTTTTCGCCGCGACTGCCGGCACACCGCGCCGAGCAACGAGGCATTC
>JAEZHS010000347.1 GCA_023436825.1 Pseudomonadota bacterium
GGCTTCGGGCTGCTGTGGACCGTGGTGCTGACCTGGCCGCTGATGGTCGCCGTGCAATCCATCAGCGCCCGCATCGGCCGCGTCACCGGCCGTGGACTCGCCGGCAACATGGTGAAGGTCTTCCCGCGCAGAATCGTCATGCTGCTGGTGTTGCTGTTGTTCGTCGCCAACACCGTCAATCTCGGCGCCGACCTTGCCGCCATGGGCGCGGCGGCGAAGCTGGTGCTGGGCGGCAGCGGACGCCTCTACACGCTGGGCTTCGCCGTCTTCTCCCTGCTGGCGATCGTGTTCGTGCCCTATCACCGCTATGTCGGCCTCCTGAAGTGGTTCACCTTCTCGCTGCTGGCCTATGTCGGCGTCGTCTTCACCGTGAAGATCGACTGGCATGCGGTGGCGGCCGGGGCCTTCGTGCCCAAGGTCGCGCTCACCGGCGACGCGCTGACGCTGGTCGTCGCGATCTTCGGCACCACCATCAGCCCCTATCTTTTCTTTTGGCAAAGCTCTCAGGAGGTCGAGGAGGAGGAGGCCGACCCCGAAGGGGGCCCGCTGCGGTATCACCCCGAGCAGGCGCCGCGCGAGCTGAACCGCATCAGCTGGGAAACCTGGGTGGGCATGGCGATGTCCAACCTGATCGCCTTCTTCATCATGCTGACCACGGCGGTGACCCTGAACGCGGCCGGCAAGACCCACATCCAGACGGCCGAGCAGGCGGCCGAGGCGTTGCGCCCGATCGCGGGCGATGCCGCCTTTTTTCTGTTCAGCCTCGGTCTGATCGGCACCGGCCTGCTCGCGGTGCCCGTGCTGGCAGGTTCGGTCGCCTACGCCGTGGGCGAAGCGCGTGGCTGGCATATCGGTCTGGAACGGCCGCTCAACGAGGCACGCCCGTTCTACGTCGTGATCGCGCTCGCGATCCTGCTGGGCGTCGGCCTGGGCTTCACGCCGCTCGATCCCATCAAGGCGCTGCTCTGGAGCGCGGTGGTGAACGGCGTCATCGTCGTGCCGATCATGGTGGCGATGATGATCATGGCGAGCCGGCGCAGCCTGATGGGCCGCTTCACGGCGTCGCGCTGGCAGGTCGTGCTGGGCTGGGCGGCGACGGCGGTGATGGCGGCGGCGGCGGTCGCGATGTTCGCGACGATGTAGCGTCAGCAGCACGACGCGATTGAAGATGCCGAAGGGGATCGGGCCTTGCAGGCCATCGTAGTAGTGGCCGGCCGTGATCATGACCACGAGATCGAGCGCAGGCACCACATAGAGCCGTTGGCCGCCCAGGCCGACGCCGGCTACCCAGGTCAGTTCGCTGCCGTTGCGGAAGGAGCGGCCGAGCCACCACTGATAGCCGTAGAAGAACAGCCCCTCGCCGTTGATGCGCGGCTTGATCGACTCGGCCGTCCAACCTGCCGGGATGACCTGCTTGCCGTTCCACTGGCCGTCCGTCATCAGCAGGAGGCCGAGCTTGGCGGCGTCGCGCGGCCGCAGGTGCAGGCTGCCGAAGGCGCCGAGCTTGCCGCTCACGCCGGCATCCAGCCATTCGAAGTCGGGTGCGTCGATCGGCAGGAAGAGCTTTTCTCGGGCATAGTCGCGCAGGCTGCGGCCGGTCGAGCGCACCAGAGTCTCGCCCAGGAGCGACGTGCCGCCGCCCGAATAGGCGTAGACCGCGCCCGGCGGCCAGGCGACGGGCTGCGAGAGGATGTAGCGGAACGGGTCGGCCGCCGTGATCATCGCCGCTTCGTTGTTGTTCGGGTCCTGCCACGGCAGGTCTTCTCGCCAGGTCAGCCCGGCCGACATGGTGAGCAGGTCGCGGAAGGTGATGCGCGCCTTCTCGGGCGTCTTGAGGTCGGCGTAGTCGGCGAAGGGATCGAATACCGAGGAGTCGAGCGCCGGGAACTTGCCTTCGTTCAACGCGATGCCGACCAGCAGGGAGGTGACGCTCTTGGAGATCGAGCGCAGGTCGTGCTTCGCCTCGGGGCCGTAGGTGACGCGGCCGAGCTTGTCGCCCCAGCGCTCGTCCTCGCCCGCGAAGTAGCGCTCCATGACAAGCTTGCCGTTGCGCACCACCACGACGGCATGGATGTTGGCCTTGGGCCACTGTGCGATGAAAGCGTCGAGCTGGCAGAGCTTCGCAGGATCGAGACCGACTTCCGCCTGACTGGCGACGCTCCAGCCATCGTTCAGAACGACGGGCGTGCCGCAGACTTTCGTGTCCTGAGCCGCCGCCGGCAGCGAGAGCGCCAGCAGCGCCAGCAACAGCATGAGAGACTTTGTCATCCCGGCTTAGCTTACGTCGTGCAGGAGGGCGGGCAAGCTCATGCTAGCGTTTTTGCATGAAGCTCTATTCCGGACCGCTCAGCATGTTCGGCGCCAAGGCCGAGATTGCAGCCCTTGAGAAGGGGCTCGACGTCGAGCTCATCATGGTGCCGTTCGAGATGAAGACGCTGTACGAGCCCAAGCATCCCGAGGTGCTGCGCATCAATCCCAAGCGCCAGGTGCCGGTGCTGATCGATGATGGCCCTGGGGGCGACCTTGAGATCTTCGATTCGACGCAGATCTTCGAGTACTTCGAATCGATCAGGCCCGAGCCCGCGCTGTGGCCGGCCGAACCCAAGGCGCGCGCCCGCGCACGCCTGCTGGAGCACAAGTCGGACGAAGTCTATTTCCCGCCGATCATCCGGCTGATGGGGCTGCAGGCCACGCCCGACGATCCCGCCGCCGTCGAAGCGCGCGCAGCCTCGCTCGTCTTCTATGACGGAATGGAGAAGGAGGTTGCCGGCAAGGAGTGGCTGGCCGGCAGCTACTCCTACGCCGACATCGCCTTCTACATGGCGCAGATCTTCGGCGATCGCATGGGCGCACCCATGACCGACGCCCATCCCAGGCTGCAGGCCTGGCGCGACCGCATGAGCGCACGACCTGCGGTGCGCAAGGTTGCCGGTGCCATGGGGCGGTATTTGCTCAGCCAGGGTCGCAAGCTGCCGCCATTCCTTGCCAAGCTCACCACCACCTCACCCTGAAGAGCGCACGAAGTGCGCCTCTCGAAGGGAGGCAACACCAAGGCAGGTTGCCACCCTTCGAGACACGCCACAGTGCGGCGCTCCTCAGGGTGAGGTAAGGGTGCAGAGATGACGAAAATCCTGTTCCTGCCCGGTGCCGGGGCGTCACCGGACTTCTGGAAGCCGGTCGGCGCGCTGCTGCCGGCCGATTGGCCCAAGGAGTATTTCGGCTGGCCCGGCCTCGGCGATCAGCCGCACGATCCGGCAATCAACGGCATCGACGATCTGGTGCGCATGGTCGCCGCGAAGATGGACGGTCCGGTCGACCTGGTAGCGCAGTCCATGGGCGGCGGCATCGCCGCACGTCTGGCGATCGAGCAGCCGCAGAACGTGCGCCGGTTGGTGCTGACCGTGACGTCCGCCGGCATCGACATGGCGGGACTGGGCGCATCGGACTGGCGTGAGAGCTATCGCAAGTCGTTTCCGAGCGCCATGCCCTGGATCACCGAGCAGCGGGCGGCGGCCCTGTTGCCGGTCGAGAAGATCACGGCGCCGACATTGTTGTTGTGGGGCGACAGTGATCCGATCAGCCCGACGGCCGTCTGCCGCCACCTCCAGTCGCGCCTGCCGAATTCCCGTCTGCACATCGTTGCGGGCGGCGATCACGACCTTGCGCGCACGCATGCGGCGGAAGTGGCGCCGCTGATCGCCCGGCATCTCGGCGAGTAGCCCGCCACAAAGATTTCCAGGCTGAGCCGGGCGATGCGAGGATTTCCAGATCCGGCAGCTCGACACGACGAAGTGTCTGAGTGAAAGCAGTGCTGGCACTCAAGGGCGCCGGCACAACGAATGGCGTGCTCGCCGGTTCGACCCGCCAGACTTGGCCCTCTACGGTGCGAAAGAATTCGCAAAAACGAAACTGGCGATCGCCCACCGAAGTTATTGACCGTACTTAACTTTGGTTATACAATCGCTTCGTTGCGCGGCTTCACGCGTTCCTGCTCTTTGCATCGTTGATCCGAGACCCAAAAGGCTGCGGCAGACACCGCACGCGGCCCGTGCGGTCGCTTGCTTCCGGACGGGCCGGCGCTCCAGCCCTCCGACAGCGCGATTCCGGTTGCGAAACTTGCGTAACTGTCCGAATTCGGAATGGGGCACCACCGATTGGGGGTGCAGTGCGTGCACTCGACTACGGAAGTACCGGCGGAAAGGGCGGAAAGGGCGCTAACCTCTCGCACCGCTGACGGCAGTGCATGCATCGACCGACTGTTTCTCACCGGCCCAATCCGTCGAAAGCACTGCGTCGCGCACCGGCACCCCCGAGCAGCGCGCCGCGGCCGCGGCGAGAGATCAGGGTGCCCATTGTCATGGCCTCGCGGTCACCGCTTGACCGTGCGGCCGAGCGCCGTCTCGTAGACGCGCAGGATCGACGAGCTGTCGCTCGATCCGAGCTTCATGCCGCGCGCCAGTCGCTGCAGGTTGTGGGTCGAGGAGCCCTGCGGCAGCGGCACGCCGAGCTCGTCGCCCAGCTCCAGGGCGAGATGCAGGTCTTTGTAGGCCAGGTCGAGGGCGAAGCTCGCCTTGAAGTCGCCGCTCAGCGACCGCTCGGACAGGCTCTTGAAGGCGTTGGAGTTGCCGCTGGAGTTGGACACGACCTGGATCAGCTTCTTCGGATCGAGGCCGGCGGTGACGCCCAGCATCAGCCCTTCGGCCGCGGCCGCGGCGTTGCAGAAGGCCAGCATGTTATTGACCAGCTTGGCCACCGTGCCGGTGCCGAGCTCGCCCATGTGGATCACGTTGGCGCTGAACGACTGCAGCACCGGCAGGGCATCGTCGAATACCTTCTTGTCGCCACCCACCATGATGGCGATGGTCGCGGCCTCGGCGCCGACCGTGCCGCCGCTCACCGGCGCGTCGAGCATGGCGATGCCCTTGGCCGCCATGGCGGCGCCGATCTTCTTCACCATCGACGGCGCGTTGGTGCTGAGGTCGATGTAGGTCTGGCCCTTGGCGATGTTCGCTAGAATGCCGCCGTCGCCCAGGGTCACGGCCTCGACGTCCTTGGGCATGGGCAGCGAGGTCATGACCACGTCGGCGCCCTTGGTGACGTCGGCGATCGACTGGGCGGCGGTGGCGCCGAGATCGGTGCAGGACTTCACGGCGGCGGCGTTCAGGTCGAACACCGTCACCTGGTGGTTACTGCGCTTGACGATGTTGCGGCACATGGGGCCGCCCATGTTGCCGACGCCGATGAATCCGACCTTCACTGTTTCCTCCTCCGAAGATGCGACGGCGGACTATACGCCAGAATGCAAACGGGAGTGTTTCGCCCCGCAACGCGGCGGGGCAATATGGCCGGCAAGACTGGGAGGACTGACCGGCCAATGGCGCGCAACAAGCTGCATCCGATTCCCCATCCGCCGCGCACGCCGGTGCTGGGCAACATGCTCACGGTCGACGGCGACGCGCCGATCCAGGACCTGATGCGGATCGCGCGCGAGCAGGGGCCGATCTTCTGGCTCGACATGATGGGCACGCCGCTGGTCGTGGTGTCCGGCGCCGACCTCGTTGCCGAGCTGTGCGACGAGAAGCGCTTCGACAAGGCGGTGCGCGGCTCGCTGCGGCGTGTGCGGATGCTGGGCGGCGACGCGCTGTTCACCGCCGAGACCCAGGAGCCCAACTGGCAGAAGGCGCACAACATCCTGCTGCCGACCTTCGCCCATCGCATGATGCAGACCTATCACGAGGGCATGCTCGACATCGCCGACCAGCTCGTGACCAAATGGGAGCGGCTGAACGCCGACGAGGAGATCGACGTTGTGCGCGACATGACCGCGCTCACCCTCGACACGATCGGCCTGTGCGGCTTCAACTACCGCTTCAACTCGTTCTATCGCAGCGACAACCATCCCTACGTCGAATCGCTGGTGCGCGCGCTGGAAGCCGTGATGAAGATGCGCGGCCTGCCGCTCGAGGACATCACCCAGCGCAAGAGCCGCAAGAAGCTCGAGCAGGATGTCGGATTCATGAACGGCATCGCCGACCGCATCATCCGCGAGCGTCGCGAGGTACCTGCTGACGACCAGAGCAAGCCCGATCTCCTCGGCTTCATGCTGAGCGGCATCGACAAGCAGAGCGGCGAGCGGCTGGACGACGTCAATATCCGCTACCAGATGAACACCTTCCTGATCGCGGGGCACGAGACCACGAGCGGGATGCTGTCCTTCGCCATCTACTTCCTGCTGAACAACCCGCATGTGGTCCAGAAGGCCTATGAGGAGGTCGATCGCGTGCTGGGCCGCGACATCAACGCCAGGCCCACGGCGCAACAGGTGAACCAGCTCGTCTATATCGGCCAGATCCTGAAGGAGGCGCTTCGCCTGTGGCCGACCGCGCCGGCGTTCGGACTCTACCCGTACCAGAACGAGACGATCGGCGGGAAATACAAGCTGCGCAAACGCACCTTCGTCACCGTGCTGACGGCGATGCTGCATCGCGACCAGTCGGTCTGGGGACCGCGGGCGGAAGTCTTCGACCCGGAGAACTTCGCGCCCGACCGCGAGGCCAAGATGCCGGCGCACGCCTTCAAGCCGTTCGGCAACGGCCAGCGCGCCTGCATCGGCCGCCAGTTCGCCATGACCGAGGCGACCCTGGTGCTGGGGCTGATCCTGCAGCGCTTCCGCCTGGTCGACCACACGCGCTACCAGCTCAGGATCAAGGAATCGCTCACCATCAAGCCCGAAGGCTTGATGATGCGCGTGAAGCTGCGACCCGACGTCGTGCGCGGCTCGGGCGTGAGCGTGGCCGCGCGGCCGTCGCCAAAGAAGGCGACGTCCAGGAAGAAGGCAGTCAAGAGCCACGGCACGAAGCTCACCGTGCTGTTCGGCTCCAACATGGGCACCGCGGAGGAGCTGGCGCGCTCGATTGCCGACGTGGGCGAGGCGCAAGGTTTTGAAACGACTCTGGCCGGCCTCGACGACCATGCGGGCAAGCTGCCGACCGACGGCGCCGTGGCCATCGTCTGCGCCTCCTACAATGGTGCGCCGCCGGACAATGCCGGCGCCTTCCTCAAGAGCCTGCGCGAGGCGGCGCCTGGTTCGCTGGCGGGCGTGCGCTACACCGTGTTCGGCTGCGGCAACCGCGACTGGGCCTCGACCTACCAGGCCATCCCGCGGCAGATCGACGAGCTTTTGGCCGCCAAGGGCGCCGAACGGATCCATGCCCGCGGCGAGGGCGACGCCAAGGAGGATCTCGACGGTCATTTCCAGGCTTGGAACGATCCGCTGCTGCCGGCCCTGGCCGAAAAGCTCGGCGTGACTCTGGAAGCCGATGCCGGGACCGCGCAGGAACCGCTCTACCAGGTGCAGGCAGTCGACAAGCCGCCGGCCAATCCCATCATCGGCGGCACCGGCGCGTTGCCGATGCGCGTGCTGGTCAATCGCGAACTGCAGAGGCCCGACGCGTCGGGACGCAGCACGCGACACATCGAGGTGCTGCTGCCCGACGGCGTCAGCTACCGCGCCGGCGATCACCTCAGCATCGTGCCGCAGAATGCCGCTGCCCTGGTCGAGCGCGCGCTGCGCCGCTTCGCCTTTGCGCCGGGCGCGCATGTCATGCTGGAAGCAGCCGAAGGCCGGCGCGCCAACTTGCCGGTCGGCGAGGCGATCGCCGTCCATCGTCTGCTGTCGGACTTCGTCGAATTGCAGCATCCGGCGACGCGCAAGCAGATCCAGACCATGGCGCAGCACACGCGCTGCCCCTTCACCCGACCCAAGCTCGAGGCGCTGCTCGACGAGGAACGTTTCCGCGCCGAGATCCTGGCCAAGCGGAAGTCGGTGCTCGATCTGCTCGAAGAGCACCCGGCCTGCGAGCTGCCCTTTGCGGCGTTCCTGGAAATGCTGCCGCTGATGACGCCGCGCTACTACTCGATCTCGTCCTCGCCCGTGGCCGACGGCAATCGTTGCTCGATCACCGTGGCGGTGGTCGAGGGACCGGCGCGCTCGGGCGCCGGCGTCTATCACGGCGTCTGTTCCAACCACCTGCTGCGCCAGGCCGGCGGCGCTACGGTCCAGGCCTTCGTGAAGGAAACGAAGGTCGGCTTCCGCCTGCCCATCGATCCGGCGGCGCCGATCGTCATGATCGGACCGGGCACCGGCCTGGCGCCGTTCCGCGGCTTTCTGCGCGAGCGCGCCGCGCTCAAGGCGCAGGGCCGTGCGCTGGGACCGGCGATGCTGTTCTTCGGCTGCCGCCATCCCGAGCACGACTTCATCTATGGCGACGAGCTCGAGGAACAGGCCGCTTCCGGCATCGTTGACCTGCATGTCGCCTTCTCGCGCCACGATGGAAAGAAGACCTACGTGCAGGATCTCCTGAAGGAGCAAGCCGACCGCGTGCGCGCCCTGATCGACCAGGGCGCCATCGTCTATGTCTGCGGCGACGGCGGGCGCATGGAGCCCGACGTCAAGCGCACGCTGGCGGCGATGTACGACGAGGCCTTCGTCGCCCGGCTCGCGGCCGACAATCGCTACGTGCTGGACGTGTGGGCGAGCAGCTGAACCGCGACCGGCAACGCGCCCGCGATCTGCGCCGCATAAAGCTTGCGGCGACCGCGCTGCTGGTCTTCACGGCGGCGTTGTTCATGGTCGCGCGCCATTTCGAGCCGACGCACTGGGCGTGGGGGTACGTCGCGGCCTTTGCCGCGGCGGCGACGGTCGGTGGCCTCGCCGACTGGTATGCCGTGGTGGCGCTGTTCCGCCGGCCGCTCGGCCTGCCGATCCCGCACACCGCCATCATTCCGCGCAATCATCTGCGCATCGCCGACACGCTGGGCGAGTTCATCGAGACCAACTTCCTGGCGCCCGAGCCGGTCGAGGCGCGTCTGCGCGAGGTCGATTTCGCCGCGCTGGTCGCCGAGTGGCTGTCGGACCGCGAGCGCAGCGCGGCGCTGGCGGGCTTCGTGCTGCGCCTGCTGCCGCAATCGCTCGGCGCCATCGAGCAGTCGGGCCTGAAGGATTTTTTGGGCAGGCGGATCATGACCGAGCTGGAGCGCGTCGAGCTCGCGCCCCTGGCCGCCGGTCTGTTGAGAGCCGTCACCGAGAAGGGTCGCCACCAGCGCCTGCTCGACGAGATCTTGGCCGCGCTGGAGAAGGTGCTGACCAACGAGGAGACGCTGGAGGCGTTGCGCGAGAAGATCCGCAAGGAGCTGCCGGCGCTGTTCAACCTCTACCGCGCCGATGCCTACCTGCTGCGCAAGATCGTCGCCTCGACCAGCGCCTTCATCCAGGATGCGCGGGCCAATGCGGATCATCCGCTGCGCCGAGAGTTCGACGGTTTCGTGACGGGCTTCATCGAGCGCCTGCGCACGTCGCAGACCTTCGCCCGGCGCGCCCAGGACCTGAAGCGCGACGTGCTGGCCCGGCCGGAGATCGTGACGGTCGCCGAGGGCGCCTGGGAGAGCCTGAAAAGCTTCCTCGAGCAGGATTCACGGGCGTCCGACAGCCAGGTGCGCCGCCAGCTCGAGGCCATGCTGGTGGAGATCGGCGGCCAGCTTGCGCGCGATCCGGCGATTCGCGCCGAGATCAATCGCGGCATGGTGCGTGTTCTTGCCGACTTCGTGCAAAGCCAGAAGAGCGGTGTCGGCCGCTTCATCGCCGATCAGGTGAAGTCCTGGGACATCGACATGCTGATCGGCCGCATCGAGCTCACGGTCGGTCGCGATCTGCAATATATCCGTTTCAATGGTGCTATGATCGGCGGCCTGGCCGGTTTGGCCTTGCACGCGCTGGAGCAGGGGTTGAAGCTCCTGCCCTGATCCCCAGGAGGTTCGCATGGCCCAAGCACCCCAGAGCTTCACCGACATGTTCAGGAACCTGGGCGAGCAGCTGAAGCTGCCGCAGGTCGACGTGAGCAAGATCATGGAGCACCATCAGAAGAACCTCGATGCCATGACGCGGTCGTGGCAGGCGATGGCGAGTGGCGCGACCGAGATCGCCAACAAGCAGCGCGCCATCTTCGAGGCGGCGGTCAAGGACGTCACCGAGATGGCGAAGGAGTACAAGCCGGGCGGCAGCCCGCAGGAGATCATCGCCAAGCAGAGCGAGTTCGCGAAGAAGGCGATGGAAGCGGCCATCGCCAATACGCGCGACATCGCCGAGCTGGTTCAGAAGTCGAGCGGCGAGGCCTTCAAGATCGTTCAGGACCGCATGAAGGAGTCCTACGAGGAGATCAAGGCGAGCGTGGAGAAGAAGTAGCTCATATTCTTGCGGACCGCGCGCATCCTGCGCGCTCATGAATCATGAGCGCTGGAAGCTCGCGGTCCAGAAAACTAAGACCGCCGCCAGTCGGGATAAACCAGGCTCTTCCAGCCCGAGCGGTCGAACTTCGTCCACCGGCCTTCGGGCTGGGCCAGGCGGTCGGCGACGGCGTACACGGCCGCTGGATGATGGCCGAGGCCGCAGTGGCTGCCGTAGACCTCGATGTTCTCGACCTGCGGGCCTTCCTCGTTGAGGCAGGTCTGCCAGGCGCAGATGCCGTCGCTGCGGCTGAAGATCGAGGTCGTCGGCACCGACGGCGGATCCGACAATGGTCCCGCGATGTGGCGGTCGCGATCGTCGACCTTCTGGCCCGACGTGAACTCGTAGACCTTCCAGGCATTGGTCGCCCGGGGACTTCCGGTGAACGGGCTGCCCAGGCTGATCACCGACCGCACCTTGTCGGGCACGCGCTTGGCGAGCTGCCGCGCATAGATGCCGCCCAGGCTCCAGCCGACCAGGCTGATCTTGCGCTTGCCGTGGCGCTCATAAAGCTCCTCGATGCGGTCCAGCATGTCGGCCTCGACGCCGGCCCTCAGACCGAGATTGCGGCCCTGCTTCCAGCCGTGCGCGGCATAGCCCTGTGCCTTCAGGAACCCGCGCAGCGGCTGGGTCGACAAATCGCTCGCCAGCAGGCCGGGAAATACCAGCACCGGATGCCCGTCGCCGCGCGGCGCCGCGGCCAGCCAGGGCCGCAAGAGCATGAACGCGCCCAGTTCCTGAACGGCGCGGCCTTCCAGCAGCAGCAGCGTTCGAGAAGGGGGGCGCAACGCCTGGGCAACCGTCATCGTGGCTCCTTCATCGTTCGTGCAAGAGTCTCACATATCGGAAGGGGACGGAAGGGTTTCAACTGGGGACGACGGCCTTCTTCAGTTCGTTTGCCGCATCCACCAAATAGTCACCGAGCTTGCAGACATCGGGCACGGCGCGCCGGTCGGCGGTGAGACCGAAGTTCAGGGCATCCATGTAGCTCTGCACCGTGATGTTGAGCGCGGCGCCATGGGCGGGGATCGACACCGGATGCAACGCCGTCACCTTGGCGCCGGCACAGTAGAGCGGCATCGGCGGGCCGGGCACGTTGGAGATCGTGACGTTCATCGGCATCGGCAGCTTGTCGGCGAGCCCGCTGCGGCCATAGACCAGCATGATGAGCTGCAGCAGGATCGGCGCGCCGACGAAGGCGAAGTCCTGCGGAACGGCGTCACGGAAGGTGCCGGCGATCTGCTTGGACTCCGACGACGCTTTCAGGATCGCCTTCAGGCGCTCGACGGGATCGGCGATGTCGGTGGCGATCGAGCACAGCATGCCCGAGACCTGGTTGTTCTGCCGCGTGTCGCCGGGCTCGCGCAGGCTGATCGGCACGCCGGCGATCAACGGCTTGTCGGGCAGTTGGCCCTTCTCCTGCAGATAGCGGCGCAGCGCGCCGGCGCAGATCGCCATCACAACGTCGTTGAGCTTGGTGCCGCTCGCCTTGGCGATCGCCTTCGCGTCGGACAGCGACACGGTGCGCGCGGCGTAGCTGCGCTCGCGCGTGATCGTGGCGTTGAACGGCGTCTTGGGCGCGTTGAGCGTCGGCAGCTGGTTGACCATGCTCTGCAGGGTCGACAACGCCTTGGGCCCGGCCTCGCCGGGCTTGGCGAGGAAGGCGTTGGTCATGGCGGTGCCGATCTCCGACGCGGTCTGCCACATGCGCAGCTGCTGGCGCATCATGTTGCCCATGATGTCGGAAATGCCCTTCACCGGATCGACTGCCGTCGGTGAGCTCGGTGCCGAACCGGCCGGCGCTGATTTGGGCTGCGGAGGCGGCACATCGCGCGGCGTTGCGGAGACGTCGTAGAGCGCCTTGTTGATCGCCATGCCGGCGCCGCCGTCGATCGCGGCGTGATGGACCTTGGAGTAGAGCACGCCCTGACCGTTCTCCAGGCCGGTGATGACGTAGAACTGCCAGAGCGGCCGGCTGCGATCGAGCGTGTTGGCGTGCAGGCGGCCGATCACCTCCTCGAGCTGCGCCTCGGTGCCCGGCGAGGGCAGCGCCGTCTCGCGCAGGTGGTAGTCGAGATCGAGGTCGTCGGCATCGACCCAGCCCGGATGGTCGAGATCGTAGAGCGAGGGCGCGAGCCGCTTGGAGAAGATCGGGATGGTGTGCAGGCGGCTTTCGAAGAAGCTGCGGAAGTGCCGGTAGAAGCTGCCCTCGAAACCTGGCGGCAATTCGAAGTAGGTCAACCCCGCCACATGCATGGGCGTCTCGGGCGTCTCCAGATAGAGGAATGACGCGTCGATGCCCGACAGCTGCTGCTGTTCCATGGCGGCCTCCCGTTCGTTGGCTCTATTAGTCCCTGGATTGACAGTCTAATCAATTGAAAGGCATGGGTTTTTAACTTTTCTTCTCGCATCGCAACAATTTATGTTGCAACGCACAATGGCGATCCCATATACCCCCCGTCACCGAGCAACAGTTTTTCCAAGCACAACCCACCAAGGACCATCCATGACCACGACCACTTCGCTCGACAACGTGATCGAGCACGCCACCGAAACCACCAAGGCCGCCAACGAGCGCGTCCGCGAGTTCGCCCAGATCGGCGCGCGCAAGGCCGCCGAGGGCTTTGAGCAGATCAGCAAGGCCGCGCAGACGGCTTCGGCCGAGCTGAACACCCAGTTCGTCCAGGCCCGCGACGGCGCCACCAAGGCCAGCCTGAAGCTGCTTGAGGTCGCCAAGGAAGATGCCGACGCCGGCTTCGCCGCGTGGCGTGACCTTCTCTCGGCCAAGTCGCCGATCGAGGCGTTCGACATCGGCGCCAAGTACTGGCGCGGCCGCCTGGAGACCCGTATCGCGCAGGCCCAGGATCTCGGCGCCTTCGCCCGCAAGGTCGCGGACGACGCCGTCCGCCCGATGCAGGAGCGCATCGAGAAGTTCACCAAGGCTGCCGCCTAACTCTTCTCTTCCGGACCACGCGCGTCCCGCGCGCTTATGAGG
>JAEZHS010000338.1 GCA_023436825.1 Pseudomonadota bacterium
CCTCCGGCTCGCTCAGATTCATGAGCGGGCCGGAGGCTCGCGGTCCGGAAGACGAAGATCAGCCGCGTGCGCGCTCGACTTGCTGGCCGAGGGCGGCGAGCGCCGTCGCCACGATGCCCTTTGCGTCGAGACCCGCCTGCTCGTATTGCTTGGCCGGCGCGGCATGGTCGATGAAACGGTCTGGCAGGATCATCGGCCGCAGTTTCAGACCGTGATCGAGCAGCCCGGCCGTCGCCAGGTGCTGCATGACGTGGCTGGCGAAGCCGCCGATCGAGCCTTCCTCGATCGTGATCAGCACCTCGTGCTCGCGCGCCAGGCGGCGCACCAGATCGGTGTCGAGCGGCTTGGCGAAGCGGGCGTCGGCCACGGTGGTGCTGAGGCCCTTGGCGCCGAGATCCTCGGCGGCGACCAGGCATTCGCCAAGACGCGTGCCGAAATTCAGGATGGCGATCTTGCTGCCCTCGCGCAGCACGCGCCCCTTGCCGATCGGCAGCGGCGTGCCGCGCGCCGGCAGTTCGACACCGACGCCCTCGCCGCGCGGATAGCGGAAGGCCGAGGGCCGGTCGTCGATCTGTGCCGCGGTGGCGACCATGTGCATCAACTCGAGCTCGTCGGCCGCCGCCATGACGACGAAGTCGGGCAGGCAGGCGAGATAGGCGACATCGAACGAGCCCGCGTGCGTGGCGCCGTCGGCGCCGACCAGGCCGGCGCGGTCGATGGCGAAGCGCACCGGCAGCTTCTGGATGGCGACGTCGTGCACGACCTGGTCGTAGCCGCGCTGCAGGAAGGTCGAATAGATGGCGCAGAACGGCTTGAACCCCTCGGTCGCGAGGCCGGCGGCAAAGGTGACGCCATGCTGCTCGGCGATGCCGACATCGAAGCAGCGTTCGGGGAAGCGCTCGGCGAACTTGTCGAGGCTGGTGCCCGACGGCATGGCCGCCGTGATGGCGACGATCTTCTTGTCGGCCTCGGCCTCGGCGATCAGCGCCTTGGCGAACACCGCCTGGTAGGCCGGTGCATTAGCCACCGGCTTGGCCTGCTTGCCGGTGATGACGTCGAACTTCACGACGCCGTGGTACTTGTCGGCGCTGTTCTCGGCCGGCGGGTAGCCCTTGCCCTTCTTGGTGACGACGTGGACCAGGATCGGCTTGTCGAGCCGGCTGTCGCGCGCGTTCTTCAGGACCGGCAGCAGATGGTCGAGATTGTGCCCGTCGACTGGGCCGACATAGTAGAAGCCGAGCTCGTCGAACAGCGTGCCGCCCGCCACGAAGCCGCGCGCGAACTCCTCGGCGCGCCGCGCCGCCATCTCGAGCGGCCTGGGCAGGGCTTCGGCGACGGAGCGGCCGAGATTGCGCAGGCTGACATAGGGCTGGCCCGACAGCAGGCGCGAGAGATGCGCCGACATCGCGCCGACCGGCGGGGCGATCGACATGTCGTTGTCGTTCAGCACCACGATCAGCCGGCTGCGCAGCGCGCCGGCATTGTTCATCGCCTCGTAGGCCATGCCGGCGCTCATGGCGCCGTCGCCGATCACCGCAACGACATGGTTGCTGCCGCCGGCGAGATCGCGCGCCACGGCCATGCCGAGGCCAGCCGAGATCGAGGTCGAGGAGTGCGCCGCGCCGAACGGGTCGTATTCGCTCTCGCTGCGCCGCGTGAAGCCCGACAGGCCGCCTTCCTGGCGCAGCGTGCGGATACGGCTGCGCCGGCCGGTGACGATCTTGTGCGGATAGGCTTGGTGGCCGACATCCCAGAGCAGCCGGTCGCGCGGCGTGTCGAACACGTGGTGCAGCGCCACGGTGAGCTCGACCACGCCCAGTCCGGCGCCGAGATGGCCGCCGGTGACCGAAACGGCCGAGATCGTCTCCTGGCGCAGCTCGTCGGCGAGCTGATGCAGTTGCTCGGCCTTCAACCGCCGGATGTCGGCGGGAACGTCGATGGTGTCGAGAAGCGGCGTACTCGGCCTGGTCATGACCTGATCATACTCCTGCGCAGCCGTTCACGCCCGCCGGGCGACGACGAATTTCGCGGCCTGCCTCAGCAGGTCCGCCGCCTCGCCGAACGGCTCGAGATGCGCGGCGGCCTGTCGTGCCAGCAATTCGGCCTGCGCCCGCGCCCGCTCGCGGCCCAGGATGGAGACGAAAGTCGCCTTGCCGGACGCCGCATCCTTGCCCGGTGTCTTGCCGATCTGCTCTGCACTGCCCTCGATGTCCAGCAGGTCGTCGACGATCTGGAACGCGAGCCCGAGGTCATGGGCATAGGCCGAGAGCGCGTTGCGCGGGGCGTCGCTCGCCTTTCCCAGGATCGCCCCCGACGTGCAGGAGAAGGAGATCAGAGCGCCCGTCTTCAGCCGCTGCAGCCGCGTGATGGCGCCGATCGACAGATCCGGCCGGGTTTCGGCCAGCAGGTCGAGCATCTGACCGCCCACCATGCCGTGGGCGCCGGCCGCCTTGGCCAGCTCGCTGACGAGATGGACCCGCACCGACGCGTCGCCATGCGTATCCTCGTGCGCCAGCACCTCGAAGGCGAGGGCCTGCAGGGCGTCACCGGCCAGGATGGCCGTCGCGTCGTCGAACTGCTTGTGACAGGAGGGCTTGCCTCGTCGCAGATCGTCGTCGTCCATGGCTGGCAAATCGTCGTGGATCAGCGAATAGGCGTGGAGGAATTCGATGGCGCTCGCCGTCCGAAGCGCCGGTAGCGCAGCGACCTTGAACAACGTTGCGCCCGCCAGCACAAAAAAGGCGCGCAGGCGCTTGCCGCCGCCCAGGCTCGAATAGCGCATGGCGTCGAAGACGCGTGATTCGTCGATGTCGCCGCCCTCTCCAAAGGAGCGAGGCAGCAGGCGATCCATGGTGTGCTCAGTCGACGAGGCGGCAAACGACAGCGCGGCCTCGAAGTCGCGATGCGACGATAGTGGCATGGGAGACCGCGCTAGCTGAGATCAGCGGGTTGGCTGCCGACCGAGCCGTCGGCCGAGAAGACGATCTTCTCGACCTTCATCTTGGCCTCGGCGAGCTTCTGCTCGCAGTGCTTCTTGAGGAGAGCGCCGCGCTCATAGGCCGAAATCGCCTCGTCGAGCTTGACCTGGCCGCGCTCGAGTTGCTGGACGATGCCCTCCAGCTCCTTCAGCGCGTCCTCGAACGACAGGCCGGCGATGTCCTTGGGAAGTATGGGTTCTTTTGCCAATTTTGCCTCGCAGGGGGTGAACCTGATCGTAGCCGCCGGCGGCCGCCCAGTCATCCAGCACAGGGCTGTGAAAAATGCCCAATCCGCGCGGTCTTTCGGGCTTTCTCAACTATCGATAGCGAATCACGCATCTGTGACATGGTAGCTTTGCATGTTCGCAGGACAAAACCCGCCATCGCGCATTGCGACAGTTACACAGCAATGGCACGTTCCGCCCCGCAACGAAATAAACGGCCATTCACATAGGAGTAAAACGCCAATGGGCAACGTCAGCCATCTCGTCACGCGAACGGCAGCTTTCGAAAGCTCGGTGGAGAACGGTCTCGCCGAGGGCGGCAGCGGCAAGGATCGCCAGTTCGTCACCGCCCTCGCCCGCGGCCTCGACATCCTGCGCGCCTTCCATGCCGGCGAAGGCATGCTGGGCAACCAGGAGATCGCCCACCGTACCGGCCTGCCGAAGCCGACCGTGGCCCGCCTCACCCACACGCTGACCGAGCTCGGCTACCTCAACTACATCCGCCGCTTCCGCAAGTACGAGCTTGGCGCCTCGGTGCTGGCGCTGGGCTATGCCGCGATCTCCAGCATGGATGTGCGCCGCGCCTCGCGTCAGCCGCTCGAGCAGCTCGCGCATTCGCTCAACGCCTCGACGGCGCTGGGCGGCCGCGACCGTCATTCGATGATCTACCTCGAAGCCTGCCGCGGTCCGTCGGTCGTGGCGATCACCCACGATGTCGGCACACGCGTGCCGATGGCCACCACGGCGATGGGACGCGCCTATCTCTTCTCGCTGCCCGACGTCGATCGCAACAAGCAGATCGACGCCATCCGCCGCCGCTGGCGCGACGACTGGACCAAGGTGAAGACCGGCCTCGACCGCTCGTTCAAGGAGCTGGCCGACCGCGGCTTCTGCGTCACCTGGGGCGAGTGGCTGCCCGAGCTCTGCGGCGTCGGTGCGCCGCTGCGCAATTCGGACGGCACGGCCGCCTACGCCATCAACGCCTCGGCGCCGATCTACCAGATCAGCCGCGACCGGCTCGAGGCCGACTGGGGCCCGCGCTTGGTGAAGATCGCGCGCGACATCCGCACCGGCATGGCCGCCCAGCCCTCGTCCTCGGCAACGACGCCTTCGGCGCTGCGTCCCGCCACCAACGGGCATCGCCCGCCACTGTCGGCAATGGCGCGCCGCTAAAGCGATTTCCGCTCTGATCGAACCGCCCGCGGTTCGATCAGAGCGGAAACGCGCGCGTGCCTTCTCCTTCACGAGTTCAAGCGTATGCCTATCCAACGCCCGGTCGATGCGCGGCCGGTCGCCGCCCACGAATTTCGCGGCTTCAACGGACTTATAGGCCACGAGGGCGGGGCCTGGCGGCCGGGCTTCGTCGAGATGACGCTCAAGGTCCGCCCCGAACTCTGCAACGCCAACGGCCTGCTGCATGGCGGCGTGCTGATGACCTTGCTCGATTCGGCGAGCGGCTTCGCCTGCACCTTCAACGAGACGGCGACGGCCCGGCGGCTCAGCGTCACCCTCGCCTTCACAACGCAGTTCATCAAGGCGGCGCGCGACGGCGACCAGCTCACCATCTTCGGCGCCTGGCGCCCTTCGACCAGCCAGAGCACCTTCGCCGCCGAGACCGAGATCTATGACCAGAAGGGCGACCTCGTCGCCACCGGCGCCGGCACCTTCCGCTACCTCAAGGGCGAGCGCAGCGATGGGGTGCTCACTTTCCTGGACCAGAAGGCGGCGGACTAGGTTTCCGCCCTTTCCGCCCTTTCCGGTAGTACTTCCGTATGGGCTAGCGCCGGATTGACCTGCCACATGTTGATTGGCCGGCCACCTGTGGCCCGCCAACCGTCCGGCACTTCGCGCACGATGTTCGCCGTGCGAAGCCGATAGAGCACCTGGTCGGCACCGAAGGCATTGACGGTGCGGCTCAGTGCGTCCCGCCTTATCTGCTCGCGCGTGACACATGGCATGCCCCTGCTGCGGAGCCAGCGAGCCGCCCGTCGGGCTTGGAGCTCCGTGGTCGTGGGCGCTGTCTGCATGAACAAGCTGGTCGCATGCGGCCGGAAGTAGCCTTCCCACAGCGCCGCCGCCTCTTCGATCCGCTCTCGACCAATGTGCCCCGGCGGGCCTGAAGAGCCCGTGGCCGACCAGTCCAGCAGCTCCAGAATACCCGCCAGCCGCATCACCGTTCCACGCCCCTTGCCCAGCCAGGCCTCCTCGAGACCTTCGGCCTCGCCCAGGGCGGCATGAACCTTGGCCATGAAGGTGTCCAAGGCGGCCAATCCGCGCTCATCGACCACCAGCATGAGTGGATCACGAATGGTGACCACCTTGCGCGCGATCCTGCGCAGTCGGCTGAGCGCTTCGCCGTCGTCGGGCGACGGCCTGCCGACGACCGAGCGGAAAGGCGCCTGATGAGGCCACGCATAGAGGTACCTCGCGGCGAGGTCCTCGGCCTCCTGGAAGAGGCGCGCCAGCTGCTCCGGCTGCACGGCACCGAGAATGCTCACGGCGGCGCTCTCGGTCACCGCTGCCGGCGTGCCGGAGCCGGCCGACCAGGATTGCAGCCACAGACGCCGCCTGCGGTCATCCTCTGCCTTAAGACAGGTGAACCAGTCGCCGGCTTCGTCACGCCACAACAGGCACCCGCGGGCATTGGCTGCAGCGACCTCGTCGATCCTGTGGACCTGTGCATCGTCGACGAGGATCGCCTGCGTCTCCTCCTCGACCGTGGCCAGCAAGCGACGCGTCGAAGCCCTGGCCGGCGACCGTCCGCTGGAAACGCGGCCGACGGCGAGTTGCCACAGAACGAGCGGCTCCTGCCAGGTCGCTGTGACCCGCACCGCCGCGCCGGCGCCGCAAAGGCCGGATACCGCCGCGAAAAGGGCCTGCGCGGCATAGTCGATCGGGGCGCACGCCGATGCGGCGGTGTCGCCGAGCCACGCGCGCCATGGCAGTGGCATGAGGTCGACTGGAAACGGCGGGAGCGCGATCCGCCGGTCCTCCAGCAGGCCGGGGTCGATCTCCTCCCATGGCGGGCCGGACGACACATAGCCCGCGGTATGCGACGCACCAAGAGCGTCGTCTGGTGACGCCCGGTCACCGATCAATTGAGCGGCCAAACGCCGGGGAGACTTCGGCATGGTAATCAACCTTCCATTTGGGTTGCGGGAATAACCCTGGTGGTAATATAACTATGGTTGTCTTTCGATGCAAGGGCCCAATCCGTGCGTCGGAGATCACTGTCACTAAAGCCCTTCGAACCAGCCCCGATGCCTCTCCCGTGCCCACTCCAGCAGGGTGCGGACCGTCGCCTGAAGCTGGTCCGTCGGCCGCCCGTAGGCCTTGGCGACGTCGCAGGCGGCATTGAAAGCCGTCAGGTCACTGTCCCCGGCATATCGGCTCAACTGGTACACTTGGACGATGGGACGAACCGCCCCCGTCCTGAGGCCCCAGGCCAGGGCCCCTCGCTTCGCGTCAACCTTCTCGTCCTTGGATGGTCCGAGCTTCGGCATGGGCCGATGCGCGATGCCGCTGCTGTCGATCCAATGTTGCATGGCGCGCGCTTTCGCCCAGGTCGTGAACCGATAGACCAGAAAGTCGGCGTCTTCCCGCCAACCGGCCTTTGACAGGTACTCGCTCGCCCCGGCGATGCGCCGGCACATGGCTTTGATCTCCCGAAGATCGTTCGGATGAAACGGATCGTCGCGCTTGATCTTCGCCACAAACGGCATGCGACGTGCCTGCATTGCAGGCGTATCGACACCCTTGCGCGTTGCCATGATCCAGCACTCCCAAAGCTGGATCCCCCGTCCCCGTGGCAACCACTAGCGTCGGCTATGGCCCGTCGCCAGCACCAGTATGTCGCGCTGCAGTGCAAGCAACGGCAATCGTTGGCCACAAGCGCCAGACTCGATAATGGCGGATCAGGGCCCTGTGCTCACTCGGCGGATACGCGGGCAGCCGCGGCGACTGTCGGCGCGGGCGCGTCGTGCTTGCTGTCGATCTCATCGAAGGTGCGCCCCTTGGGCTCGAAGCCGAACGCCCAGAACCCGATCAGGCCGAGGATATACCACGCGGCGAAGTAGCTCAGCGCAGGGCCGAGCATGACGAGATTGGGCGCGGCGGGCTTGATCAGATCGCCTGCGCCCATGATCAGCGCCAGCCCGAGCGGGCCGAGGAACTTGCCGCAATTGCCGACGCCGTAGCTCAGCCCCATGCCGCTGGCGCGCAATCGGGCCGGCCAGATCTCCGCCATGTACGGCCCGACGACGGTGTAGACGGCGCTGCCGAAGAAGGCCTGCGCCACGATCAGCATGTAGAACAGCGAGGCGCCGGCGATATAGACGTCGTGCAGGTAGCCCGCGAGCACCATCAGGAGGGCGGCCATCACGCAATAGAGCGTGCCGGAGCCGCGCCGCCCCAGAGGCTCGATCAACGCAGTGATGCTGAACCGGCCGAGAATCCCTGCGAGGTTGACGAATATCATCAGGAAGCCGGCCTGCTCCGGGCTGATCTTGGGCACCAGGACGAGCATCAGCAGAGTCGGTCCCCATAGTCCCAGCGAGGCGCCGCCGGTCTGGGTGAGGCCGGTGAGACACCCGGCGGCGACCAGCCGTGGATAGTGGAACAGCTCGACCCAGCGCGTCTTCCTGATCACGGGCAGCGTGCTCGGCAGCACGATCTCCCCGGGCTCGATCATCAGCGCCCAGGCGAGCGACTGCCGCGCTTCTTCGGGGCGTCCCTTGAGCAGCAGCCAGCGTGGCGATTCCGGCACCCACCAGCGGATCATGAACACCAGGACCACCGGCGCCAGGCCCACCAGGAACAGCCCGCGCCAGCCGACGATCGGCAGGAGCTGCCAGGCCGCGAGGCCGGCCAGCATGCTGCCCCCCGGCAGCAGCGTCGTGATGAGCGCGCTGACCCAGCCGCGCTTGTAGGCCGGGATGAACTCCTGCACGAGCGGCAGGTCGATGGTGAAGATGCCGGCATTGCCGACACCGACGAAGAAGCGGAAGAACATCAGGAAGAACCAGCCTGGGATCAGGGCGTCCTGGTCCGGCGTGAACACCATGATGCCGGTGGCGAGCGAGATCGTGAGCGTCGACAGGATGAACACAGTGCGGCGGCCAACCTTGTCGCCCAGCCATCCCCAGAAGAAGGCGCCGGGCACCGCGCCGAGACCCGACGCCAGCAGGATGGCGCCGCCCTCCCAGTAGGTCAGCGACCATTGCCTGGTCAGGGCCGCGGTGACGTAGCCGATCAGGAAGAAATCAAAGAAATCGAGCAGATCCGCCACGTTCGCCGTGCAGATCAGCTTCCACTGATTTGTCGTCAGCTTCTTCTGCCGTTCCAAGAGCTCGATCATGACGCTCCCTCCGCTGGCCGGCGGATAGCGAAATGAACGCTGCGCGACGCTCTTCTCTGTTATACGTGACTGGTAGCTGTGCGTGATTGGTAACGAAGTGCCCAACCGTCGATCGGTTGCCGCCTCCGCCAGCGAGATCGAGCGTAACAATCCGCCGTACTGCCATCAAGAACGCTTCACCGCATTCGAAGCGTCGACCATGTGCTTGCACGTTCGAGCGCGACAGGCTGATGTAAGGCAGTGACTGGCCTGTCGTTGCGCTGGCTAGCGACCATCGCCGCCAGTTGCGCCTCTACGGTCTCGACGTAACGCCTGCTCGAGCCCCACATCGTGTGACCTCGGCTAAAGCACAATCCGCCCAGCTGGAATCGGCTGGGCGGATTGTGCCTCTTGCAACAAGCATCGCCAGTGCGCGCGATTCTGATCAGCGCCTCAGCTTCTCGAGCCCAATTAAACAAGGGCAACACTCCCTCGGCAGCCAGGTGTAACGGTGACCTCCCGAGCTTCGTCTTCTATGGAGACCGGCAAGACAGCCGGTCTCTCAGTCGAAAAGGGAGACGCAATGCAGGCTTTTTGCTCGATCGTGGCCACGATCCTCACTCTTGCCGGTCCAGGAGAGTGCAAGGCACCGGCCGACAGCGTGACGTCCAAGGCCGGTACGACCAACGTCCACTACGCACGCATCGGCTTGCCGGGGCTTCCAAGGCTGCCCGCCGTGCCGCGCCTGCCGCGTGTACCGAAGCCGAAGTGGCCTTAACTCATGCTCTTCCGGAC
>JAEZHS010000412.1 GCA_023436825.1 Pseudomonadota bacterium
GCAGGTCGTACAGGTTCTTGTCCATCGGGTCGCCCGGATGGATCTTGTTCTGGATGCCGTCGATGCCGGCCATCAGCATCGCCGCGAAGGCGAGGTAGGGGTTGGCCGACGGATCGGGGAAGCGGACCTCGACGCGCTTGCCCTTGGGCGAGGACGCGTAGGGGATGCGGCAGGAGGCCGAGCGGTTGCGCGAGGAATAGGCCAGCAGCACCGGCGCCTCGAAGCCCGGGATGACGCGCTTGTAGGAGTTGGTGCTGGCGTTGCAGAAGGCGTTGAGTGCCTTGGCGTGCTTGATGATGCCGCCGATGTAGTACAGCGCCGTCTCCGACAGGTCGGCATAGCCGGAGCCCGCGAACAGCGGCTTGTTGTCCTTCCAGATCGACTGGTGGGTGTGCATGCCCGAGCCGTTGTCGCCATACAGCGGCTTCGGCATGAAGGTCAGCGTCTTGCCGTAGCTGTGGGCGACGTTGTGCAGGGTGTACTTGTACTTCTGCACGTTGTCGGCGGTCGTCACCAGCGTGTCGAACTTGAAGCCGAGCTCGTTCTGGGCCGGCGCGACCTCGTGGTGATGGATCTCCATGACCAGGCCCATGTCGGTGCAGACCGCCATCATCTCGGCGCGCAGGTCGTTCATCGAATCGACCGGCTGGACCGGGAAGTAGCCGCCCTTGACGCCCGGACGATGGGCCATGTTGCCGCCTTCGAACTCGGCGCCCGAGTTCCACGGCGATTCGCTCGAGGTTACCTTGTAGAAGCTGCCGCCCATCTGGACGTCGAAGCGGACGTCGTCGAACACGAAGAACTCGAGCTCGGGTCCGAACACCGCGGTGTCGCCGACGCCGGACGACTTCAGGAATGACTCGGCGCGCTTGGCGGTCGAGCGGGGGCAGCGCGCGTAGAGCTGGCCGGTCGAGGGCTCGACGACGTCGCAGCTGATGATCAGCGTGGTCTGCGCGGCGAAGGGATCGAGTACGGCGGTCGACGTGTCGGGCATCAGGATCATGTCGGACTCGTTGATCGCCTTCCAACCGGCGATCGAGGAGCCGTCGAACATCACGCCGTCGGCAAAGGTGCCTTCATCGGTGGCCGAGGCCATGCGCGCGGTGTGCTGCCACTTGCCGCGCGGATCGGTGAATCGGAAGTCGACGAACTTGACGTCCTTTTCCTTGATCAGCGCGAGAACCTGTTTGGCGTCCATTTGTCGTGCTTCCCTTTCCAATGATCAGGTTGCCTCTGCCCCCAGAGGCCAGGTCTCATACGGCGGCGTCGCCACGCTCGCCAGTACGAATTCGAATTGCGTCGTCGATGCTGGAGACGAAGATCTTGCCGTCGCCGATGCGGCCGGTATGGGCCGAGCTGCGGATCGCCTCGACCGCCTTCTCGACCATCTCGTCCTCGATGATGAGCTCGAGCTTCACCTTCGGGAGAAAGTCGACGACATATTCGGCGCCGCGGTAGAGTTCGGTGTGGCCCTTCTGGCGGCCGAAGCCCTTGGCCTCGAGCACGGTGATGCCCTTGAGGCCAATCTGATTGAGGGCGTCCTTCACTTCATCGAGCTTGAAGGGCTTGATGATCGCTTCGATCTTCTTCATTTGGCTTGGACACCCTCGCACGCGAACACCGGTCCTGCCGGTCGCGGCAGTCCGTTATGAACCCAAGGAAGCAGACTTCATGCCAAAGTTATCAACAGAGCCTGGCCGCGAGTTCCGGCTCCTGGGTGGCCATCCATTGGGCTGATTGTCCAATCTCAAGGCAAGAAACTGCACAAAAACAGGTCACAGACGAGCGCGCTTATGAAACCCGTGAATTCATTGATGTCCGGCCTTGGGACGACGGTCTTCGAGGTGATGTCGGCCCTGGCCCGCGAGCATCAGTCGGTAAATCTCGGCCAGGGCTTCCCCGACGACAAGGGACCGGAGGAGGTGAGGAAGGCGGCGGCGGACTACCTGATGACGGGCCACAACCAGTATCCGCCGATGATGGGCGTCCCGGAACTGCGCCAAGCCGTGGCCGACCACGCCAAGCGCTTCCAGGGCCTCGACATCGACTGGCAGAGCGAGGTGCTGGTGACGTCGGGCGCGACCGAGGCGCTGGGCGACTGCCTGTTCGGCCTCATCGAGCCGGGCGACGAGGTGGTGCTGATCGAGCCGCTCTACGACTCCTACCTGCCGATCGTGCGCAGGGCAGGGGGCATTCCCAAGCTGGTCCGCGTCGAGCCGCCGACCTGGCGGTTGCCGCGCGAAGAACTGGCGGCGGCCTTCAGCGACCGCACCAAGCTCATCCTGTTCAACACGCCGATGAATCCCTGCTCGAAGGTGTTCGACCGCGACGAACTCGAATTCATCGCCGCGCTCTGTCTCAAGCATGATGCCTACGCCGTGTGCGACGAAGTCTACGAGCACATCATCTTCGACGATCGCCGGCATCTGTCGATCATGACGCTGCCCGCCATGCGCGAGCGTTCGGTGCGCATCGGCTCGGCCGGCAAGAGCTTCAGCCTGACCGGGTGGAAGGTGGGCTACGTCACGGCGGCGCGCGAACTGATGAAGGTGATCGCCAAGACCCATCAGTTCATGACCTTCACCACGCCGCCCAACCTGCAATGGGGGGCGGCGACGGGGCTGCGGCTGGGGGACGACTATTTCGTGACGCTGGCGTCCGACATGCAGCGCAAGCGGGACCACCTGGCGAGCGCACTGGCGGAGATCGGCTTCGAGGTGCTGCCGGCCCATGGCACCTACTTCGTCACCACGGACTTCCGACCGCTGGGCTTCAACGGCACCGACGAGGATTTCTGCCGGCATATCACGGTGAAGGCCGGTGTGACGGCCGTGCCGGTCAGCGCCTTCTATGACCAGCCGCAGGATGCCCCGCGACACCTCGTCCGTTTCTGCTTCTGCAAGCACGACGCCACGCTGGACAGCGCCGTCGAACGGCTCGGTCGCCATTTTCGCCAGTAGTTGCGGCTGACTGTGTGTTTTCACACATAGCGGCTGGAGGCGGGATCGTTACTAATTGCAGCACAGACTACCCCAACTGCACATGTACTTACTGCATCGGGATTGCTAATATCCTATCAATTGCCGTCGGAACCGTCGAGACGCGAACGCCGCGTCGCAGCTCCCGGCGGCACATGAGCTGACGAGCACCGTGTCCACAACCACCGCTTCTAGACCTGCCAGGATCGATGGCCGCCGCCTGCGTAGCGAGCGGACAAAGCAGCTTATCATCGAGGCCTATCTCGCGCTTCTGCGTGAGAACCCGCTGACGCCGATGCCGACCGCGGCGCGCATCGCCGAGCGCGCCGGCTATTCCGTGCGCTCCATTTTCGAGCGCTTTCCCGACCTCAACAAGCTCAGGGCGGCCGCAGCGGATTATCAGCTTGCCCAGGCGGCGGCACTGGCCCCGCCGCGCAATATCGACGGTGATCGACAGAGCAGAATCAAATCCCAGGTCGAGACCCGCGCCGGCACCTGCGAGCGCGGCGTGGCATTGTGGCGCGTGCTGATCTTCAGCGTCGACCAGGATGAAGAGCTGAAGCCCCGGATCCGTACCGCTCGCGAGCGCACCATCGAGCGCATGGAGATCATGTACCGGCCGGAGCTCTCGACGCTGCCGGAGCGCGACCGCAGGCACTTGCTGATCGCGCTCGAAGCCATCACCGACATCGAGAGCTGGGCGCGCATGCGCGAGCTCTACGGCCTGTCGTTCGAGGAAGCGTGCGCCGTATGGATCCGCGCCATCGACCGCATGTTGCCGTCGACGCCGCCGACGCCCGCAACGTGAGGCCGCCGATGCCTCTGCCTTCGTCTTCCCTGGCCGGCCGGCACCTGCGCAGAGAGCGGACCGTCGAGGCGTGCTCGGTGTGGATGCACATGATCGATCGCATGCTTCCTCTGGCGCCGTCGACACGATGAGCGCGAGCGGCACGTCGTCCAGGTCCCCTCGCGTCGACGGGCGACGTCTGCGCAGCGAGCGGACGAAGCAGTTGATCATCGAGGCGTACCTCGCGCTCGCGCAGGAGAATTCGCCGCAGGTGCCGACCGCGGCCGAGATCGCCCATCGCGCAGGTTACTCCGTGCGTTCCGTGTTCGAGCGATTCCCCGACATCCGCGCCCTGCAGATCGCGGCAACCGACTACGCCCTTGTCCAGGTCGCCGCACTCGCGCCGGCTCGCGACAGCCACGGCGATCGGCCGACGCGCATCAAGACCCAGGTGGAGACACGCGGCCAGAGTTGCGATCGCTGGCTGCCGCTGTGGCGCTCGCTGGTCGCCAACCAGGGCGATTCGCCCGAACTGAAGCAACGGGTCGTCCTATCGCGTGAACGCGTCGTGGCCCGCCTGGAACTCATGTACGCGCCCGAGCTTTCGGCCCTGGCCGATACCGAACGGCGCCATTTGCTGATCGTGCTGGAAGCCCTGACCGACGTCGAAAGCTGGGCGCGCATGCGCGAATTTTTCGGCTTGTCCTTCGAGGAGGCCTGTCTCGTCTGGCGGCAGGCGATTGATCGGCTGTTGCCGCCAACTCCCGCCATCACGTAGTTACGGGAAAGTAACTTCTGGTGTCTAGTTGCAGTAAAGGCTAAAATTTGCAGCACGGCAGGCGAAAGTTACAGTGTCTGGATTGGTCGCCGAACTTTCCGCATGAAGTCTTCAACTTGTAGACCGTCAACCATGGCCGTTCGTGCGAGCGGTCGCCGACCAGACGTGATTTGAAATCCGTGCCTTCCGTAACCGCTTCTAAATCTTCCCGGATCGACGGTCGGCGCCTGCGCAGTGCGCGCACGAAACAGTTGATCATCGAGGCCTACCTCACGCTGCTGCGCGAAAGTCCACAGATCCCGACGGCTGCGACCATTGCGGAGCGGGCGGGCTACTCCGTGCGCTCGGTGTTCGAGCGCTTCCCCGACCTGCATGCGCTGCGCGTGGCGGCCACGGACTACGCCTTCACCCAGGGCACGGCGCAGGCCGTGGCGCGTGACTTTTCCGGGGATCGTCTGGCCCGCCTCAAGTCTCACGTCGAGACGCGGAGCTGGATCTGCGAGCAGTGGCTGCCGCTGTGGCGCGCGCTCAACGCCAACCAGGGCGATTCGGCGGAGCTCAAGTCCAGGATCATGCTGATACGTCAGGCGATCCTGAAGCGCATCGAGCTGATGTACGAGCCCGAGCTTTCGACCCTGAACGAAACCGAGCGCCGGCAGACCCTGATCGCCATCGAGATGCTGATCGACTTCGAGAGCTGGGCGCGCATGCGCGACTTCGGCGGTCTGTCCATCGAGGATGCGCGCGAGGTGTGGATCAAGTCGATCGACCAGCTTCTGCCGCCGACGCCTGTTTCTTGACGCTTTGGGCCGGCAAGCGTAGGAAGGCGCCGCTTCGCGGGAGCGACCACGGTGGCGGCCGTAGCTCAGGTGGTTAGAGCGCCAGATTGTGATTCTGGATGTCGCCGGTTCAAGTCCGGTCGGCCGCCCCAATCGCTCGCACGTCATGGCTACCGAGCCCTCGGTGCGTGATCTAACGCCCCGCGACGACCTCGCCCTCCTGACCTGCGCCGAGATGGCGCGTGCCGACGCTGCCGCGATCGCTGGCGGCGTGCCGGGTATCGACTTGATGGAAGCCGCCGGCCGGACTGTAGCCGCTGCCGTCGCGGCGCACCATGCCCGGCAGCCGGTCGTCGTGCTGTGCGGCCCGGGCAACAACGGCGGCGACGGCTTCGTGGCGGCTCGGCATCTCGCGGCGTGGCGCTGGCCGGTGAGGCTCGGCCTGCTCGGCGAGCGTGGCGCATTGAAAGGCGATGCCGCCTGGGCGGCCGGCAGTTGGAGCGGCGAGGTGGCACCGCTGTCGATCGACCTGCTCGATGGCCGTCCGCTGGTGATCGATGCGTTGTTCGGTGCGGGGCTCGCGCGGCCCATCGAAGGCATCGCCGGGCAGCTGATCGATCGCGTCAATGACGAGGCGCTGCCGACGGTGGCCGTCGACGTGCCGAGCGGCCTTCACGGCGACAGCGGCGAGATCATGGGCCGTGCGCCGGTCGCGGCGCGGACGGTGACGTTCTTTCGCGCCAAGCCTGGCCATTATTCGCTCGAAGGATTGCGGCGCTGCGGCGCCCTCGAAGTCGCCGACATCGGCATAGCGCCGGCCGTGCTGCACGAGATCGCGCTGCGCCTTTGGCTGAACGCTCCGCCGCTCTGGCAATCGCATCTGCGCCGCCCCGACCATGGCGATCACAAATACGCACGCGGCCATGCCACCATCCTGGCGGGCGAGGTCGCTACGGGCGCGGCGCGATTGTCCGCCCTTGGCGCGCGCCGTGCGGGAGCGGGGCTCGTCACCATCGCCACGCCGTCCGCGGCGCTCGCGGTCTATCAGGCGGCGGAGCCGGGCAATCTCGTCACGGTATGCGAGGACGGCGTTGCCTTCGGTCGCCTGCTCGAGGATGAGCGGAGGAACGCGACCCTGATCGGACCGGGCTCGGGCGTCGGCGAGCGCACGCGCAGCGCTGCATTGGCGGCGCTGGCCACGCGTCGAGCGGTCGTCCTCGATGCCGACGCCATCACTGTCTTCAGCCAGGCTCCGGCCGAATTGTTTGCCGCCGTCCAGGGCCCCGTTTTGCTCACGCCCCATGAAGGCGAGTTCCGTCGCCTGTTTCCCGACCTCACGGGGATCGCGGCTAAGGTCGAGCGTGCTCGCCAGGCAGCGCAGCGCAGCGGCGCCGTGGTGCTTCTGAAGGGGCCGGACACGGTGATCGCCTCGCCGGACGGACGCGCCGTCATCAACGTTCACGCCTCGCCGGGACTTGCCACGGCAGGAGCGGGCGACGTGCTTGCCGGCATCTCCGTCGGCCTGATGGCGCAAGGCCTGTCACCGTTCGCGGCTGCGGCGGCGGCAGCCTGGCTCCACGGCGACTGCGCACTGCGGTTCGGCCGCCCGGGCCTCATCGCCGAGGACTTGATCGACCGGCTGCCCGACGCGTTGTCGGCCATCTCCTGATGCTTTCTTCTTCTCCCGTTTGCGGGGCAGGAGACCGGGAAGAAGCCGTGAATTGACCGTGTGGCCGGCGCGGGCTAGGGCAGCGGCCAAGCGGGCGTGGTGAAATTGGTAGACACGCGAGATTTAGGTTCTCGTGCCGCAAGGCGTGGGGGTTCAAGTCCCTCCGCCCGCACCAAGCGCTGGGCCATGTGGCGAGCGCGGGATCGAACTCGACGAAGGGAAGGGGCAGCAGTTCTCGAGCGTGCGGGCGACCTCCGCTCTACCCACATCCAAGTCGCCCTTGCGTGTGACAGCCAGTGCAGGTAGACGCTCGCATCCCGACAGGCCAATTGAAGACCGGCATATACTGGAGACGTGGCACTGGGCTCGTGCCGTCAGAAAAAACCCAATGGAATCAGGATGCTACGGTCGCTCCAGTACCCTCGCCGGCGGCAGATCAAAGTGAAGGTAAGACGATGCAAGTGACGGAACTCTCGGCCGAAGGGCTGAAGCGGCAATTCAAGATCGTCGTCCCGGCGGGCGACCTGTCGGCCAAGGTCGACGAGCGCCTGGCCGAGCTCGCCAAGACCGCCCAGATGCCGGGCTTCCGCGTGGGCAAGGTGCCGGTCGGGCTGCTGAAGAAGCAGTATGGACAGGCCCTGTTCGGCGAAGCGCTCGAGCAGGCGGTGAACACCAGCACCGCCAAGGCAATCGAGGATCGCGGGCTGAAGCCTGCATTGCAGCCGCGTGTCGACCTCAAGACGCTGGAAGAGGGCAAGGACGTCGAGTTCGATGTCGTCATCGAGGTGCTGCCGGAGATCGGCAAGCTCGACTTTTCGGAAGTCGAGCTCGAGCGCCTGAAGGCCGTCGTTCCCGACAAGGATGTCGAGGACGCGATCGACCGCATCGCCAAGGCCAATCGCGAGCAGAAGCCGGTCGAGACGCCGCGCCCGGCGCAGAAGGGCGATGCCATCAAGATCGACTTCGTGGGCTCGGTCGACGGCGTGGAGTTCCCTGGCGGTGCGGCGCAGGACTATACGCTCGAGCTTGGTTCGGGTTCGTTCATCCCGGGCTTCGAGGACCAGCTCGTCGGCGCCGAGGTCGGCAAGACCGTCGACGTGAAGGTGACCTTCCCGGCCGACTACGGCAACGCCGAGCTTGCCGGCAAGGACGCGGTTTTCAAGTGCACGATCAAGGAGATCCACGAGTTCGTCGACAAGCCGGCCGACGATGAGCTCGCCAAGAAGAACAACTTCGAGAATCTCGACGCCATGCGCAAGGCGGTGGCCGAGCGCATCGGCCAGGACTACGCGCAGGTCTCGCGCACGATGATCAAGCGCCAGCTTCTCGACAAGCTCGCGGACACGCACAAGTTCGAGGTGCCTGAGGGCTTGGTCGAGGGCGAGTTCAATGCCATCTGGCAGCGCGTCGAAGAAGCCAAGAAGGCCGGCCAGAAGATCGACGACGACGAAGAGAAGATGAAGAAGGAGTACCGGGAGATCGCCGAGCGTCGCGTTCGCCTCGGCCTCCTGCTGGCTGATGTCGGCCGCTCCAATTCGATCGACGTCACGCCCGAGGAGCTGAACCAGGCGGTGATGCGCGAGGCGATGCGCTATCCCGGCCAGGAGCGTCAGGTGCTGGAATTCTATGGCAAGAACGCCGAGCTGAAGGAGCGTCTGCGCGCTCCGATTTTCGAGGAGAAGACTGTCGACTTCATCCTCGAGTTGGCAAAGGTGAACGAGAAGTCGGTTACGCCGGAGGAACTGCTGAAGGCGGCTCGCGAGGCAGAAGAAGCCGACGACGAGGGCTCGTCGAAGGAGGACGGGCCGAAGGAATAGTGGGCGACGAATTGATCCAGGGTGGAGCGATGGTCTTGAACCGGACCATCGCCGCTGCCAC
>JAEZHS010000417.1 GCA_023436825.1 Pseudomonadota bacterium
GTTTGAGATCGCTCCACTTGACGGCGACGTTCTTGGAGCCGACGCCGAGGAAGCCGCCGACCGAAACCACGACCGTCTTGATGGCGCCGCCGCTGTCGACATAGACGTCCTCGATCTTGCCCACGGCCTCGCGCTTGTCGTTGCGCACCGTGGCGCCGATCAGGGCGTTGCCGGACATCTCGCCTGTGGCGTTGAAGTCGCCTGTCGACGTGGTGGCGGCGAGCTGGTCGTTGGTCGCCGGCCGTGATGCGTCGGTAGTACGCGCAGTGTCGCTCGGAGGCGCTGTCCACGGGCCAGTGTCGGAGAAGACCTGGCCGCGCCACGTCTCGTTCCTGTATTTGTACTCAGGCTTGGCCTTGAGCTGGTCCTTGGTCATGTTGACCGTGACCTTCTCGCCATTGTCGGCGATCTTCAGATCTGACCATGCGATGCGAACCTCGCGGTCGCCGACCCCCAGGAAGCCGCCGACGCTCATCATGACGCTGTCGACCTTGCCGTCCTTGTTGAGGTAGATCGACTTGATTTCGCCGATCGTCTCACCCTCGGCGTTCTTGACGTTGCGGCCGATCAGCTTGCGGTGTCGGCAGTGGCCGTCGACCCCATCGTATCGGTCGGCGCCGTCGCCGATGGTGGCGGACTCGTTGCCTGTTGCGGCTGCGCATACGCAGCAACAGCACCGCAAGCCAGGAACGCCGCGAGCACGATGTGCTTGACCATGGATGTCAACTCCCTGGTTTGCTTGTTCATGCGACGACGTCCTAACGAGGCCCTGGTGTGCGAGTTGCCCGTGGCGGGCCGGGTACCGGTCGCACCTCGGGCAGGGGCAGCGTCGCGTCGCGCGGCAGTTCGCTCAGCTCATCCTGCCGGAGACCCGGCATCGGCATGACGGCCTGATTCTTGGAATTCGGGCCAACGGTGGAACCCGTGCCGCCGACCATGGCCGGGCCGGACTCCGGCATCTTCGAAGCGTCGATCGCCTGGTTTGGGCCTTGGGCCTTCAGGACCGGCACACAAAGTGCGAGCGGCAAAGTGGTGAAGAAAGCGAGAGCGAAAAGGACTGCGCGTTTCATGGCAAACCTCCGCCGTTTGCCGATTCAACAAGGCGCACGGCGCCCGCGTTGCGTAGCTTTCATTCAACCTGCCCCGGTCTTGAGCATTCCTTTGCCGTGGTTCCCTGGTCGCAGTCTGATCACAGCCCGCTGAATGGCAAAGGCGTTAGAGAGAGTTTCGCCCGACAACGCGTCAGCATCGGATCGTCGGAATGCAATCCCATTCTCCGCCTCCGCCGCCGTTTGGTCGCCCGGCGAGGCCGCACGTGTCGGGACCTGCGCCGGGCGGACCGCGTCCGGCGGCGCGGAACGAGTTTGCCGACGCCCTTTCTCGCATGTTCGAGCACCGTCAGCAGCTTGCGCCCGACTTTGCGCCGCCGCTTCGCGACGACGCGCATCCGCGCCGCGACGTTCACGACGATGTCGACGACTGGGACAGCCCGCGCGCCCCGCGGTTGAGGGCGCTGGTCGGTGGCTCGGCGTTGCGGCGCGCCCTGTCGATCGTGCCGGTTGCCGTCGTCGGCTACGCGATCGCCTGGTTCCTTTATTTCGAGCCGTCGCAGAACGTCACGGCGAAGCCGGTCGCCGACCTGAAGCCGGAGGTGATCCAGCCGGCGCCGCCCATCGAGCCTCCGCCGCCGGCGCGCCCGGAAGTGGCCGAAGCGAAGCCGGCTCCCGCACCGGCACCTGCGGCGACGGCGGCCGCCGCGCCGACGGCGGCTCCGGCGGTCGCCGCCACGCCGTCGCAGCCTCTGTCGAAGGACGAGATCAAGGAACTGCAGGGCAAGCTCGGCGCCGTCGGTTTCGCCGTCGGGCCGATCGACGGCATCGTCGGGCCGCAGACCCAGGCCGCATTGCGTCGCTATGCCCAGGCGCGCAGTCTCGCCAAACCGCCGGAAGCGACCCAGGAAACGCTGCTTCGGCTGCGCTCGGAAATCCAGGCCAGCCAGTAGGTCGGGTCACCGCAAGGTCACAGTGCGGCGACCGACGGCTTCCTAACCTCGCCTGACCAGCGGGGGCAGGGGTGATGCGTTCATTCGTATTCGCGCTGCTTGGATTGATCGCGGGCGCTGACGCCGCGCAAGCGCAGGTTTGGCTGACGGTTGCCGATGCCGAAGGCCGCTTCCAGCTCGAGATGCCCGTGCCCTTCGACCTGCCGCCGGCTGAGACCGAAGCCGACGGCACCGTCACTTTCGCTTACGTGCACGAGACGCCGGAGGTGGTGCTGCGCTTCGAGGTGGTCGACCACGACGAGGCGAAGCGGACATTGCCGACAGTCGACGGTAAGACCTGGGGTGGCGAGCGCCTGGTGCAGATGAGCTCCCACGTCGTCGGCCGGCGGACCTATCGGATGGTCGCCATCTTCCCGCCGAAACTCGCCGGCGACGCCATGATCCTGCGCTTCATGCAATCGGTTCGATATCACGACGATCTGAACTAGGGTTAGACCCAACGGAGATGGGCCAATGGCAGACGGGAAAGACCGCATCATGTTGGCGCTGACGTCGCCGGCCGGCTCATCCTGCTGGAGATTCTGAATGCGGATCGGCTCCATCGTCATCCATTGCCACGACTTCGATCGTACAGTGGCGTTCTGGCGAGCGGCACTTCATTACGTGCCGCGTGAGCCTGCGACGGACCGCTGGCTGGTGCTGCGTGATCCAACGGGCAGAGGAGCGGATTACGTCGTGCGTGAGGATCCACGCGGCGCCTTGTTCTGTGTCGCGCAAAAGGCGGATGCGACCGTCGCATGAAACGTTCGCCGCGACGAATGGGCATCTGCCGGTTTGTCGAAACGTGGCGTTCGGCTGAATTTTGCGGCAGCCTCCCTCAACTACGAAATGGGTTGGGCGGGAACGGCGGAAACCTGACCATTACTGACTGGAGCGCATGCACCAAGAGAGGGTGACAGCACCGCCTGCACGTCGGTCGAGCGACGCGAGTCGTGGTATGGTAGCGGTGGCGGGCCCCAGATATGGCCCCTCATGGAGCCCCAAAAGTCGCAATAAAAGAACCCATACATCGTCCATCCGATCGTAAGTCTGACCGCTCCCGCCCCGGAGCCGGCTGCTGGCATCGGTGCCCAGTCCCACGAGGATGGCGCCCTCGCCTTCCGGGTCCTCTACGGTGCGAAAAAACTCACTGCAAATTGTCTGCCTGCACCGCAGTTGTTGACAGAATAAAGCACTTCAGTTATGTTGAGTCTCGCCGCCGCCTCACGGCGACGTCCGTTCTTTGCATCGTTTATCCGACACCTCGGGCGCGTCCGGGCCGGCGTCGCCGCCATGCCCGCGCGGCATCGGCCTGATCGTCGGCTCCCGAGGCAAAACCGCCAGCCCAAGGAGCGCAATCCGGCGGGAGGAGTGCAGTGCATGCATCCCTGCCGTAAAGCCGGAGGGCGGCGCGCGGCACCTTGATGTCAAAACCTCTGTGACGAGCTACGAGGAGCCGGACGCGCGCCGCCGCAGCCATATCGTCATTGCTGCGGTGAGCAGCAGTCCCGTGACGGCCATGATCAGCACGGCCGTGCGTGGTCCGAACTCGGTGGCGATCACGCCCGCCGCCAGCACGCCGAGCGGCCCGGTGCCGATGCCGACCGTAACGATGCCCATCAGCCGCGAACGCATGTCCGGCGGTGCTTCGGTCAGCATCAGGGTGGTCTGCATGTTGCCGAAGCCCGCAGTGCCGAAGCCGCCCAGCACCAGCACGGCGAAGGCCAGCCAATAGGACGGCGACAGCGCCATTACGATCAACGCCACCATGAACAACGCCGAGCCGCCGGCGAAGGTGAGGCGCCGGTCCATGCGCACGACGCCGGCGGCGATCAGCGCGCCACCGACCAGCGCGCCGATCGGCTCGGCCGCCGCCAGCAACCCGACGAGGGCGGGCGATACGTGGAAGGCGCTGATGCCGAGGGGCGCCACGAGGCCGGAGTAGGCGAAAGCGAAGGCATTGGTGACGACCGTGATGCCCCACACCAAAAGGATGGTGGGCTTGGTGGTCCAGGCGTAGGCCAGGCCCTCGGCGATCTCGGCCGGGATGCGCGCGAGATCGAGGCGGCGCGTGACCTGCGGATGGACGAGGCCGGCCAGGGCGAAGGCGCCGGCGAACTGGACCAGGGCGGTGACGGTGTAGGCGCCCTTCATGCCGAGCCAGCCGAAGACGATGCCGCCCAGCAACGGGCCGACCATGCGGGTGGCGGCGTTGGTCGCCGAATCGAGCGCGATCGCCGGCACGATGCGATGCGGTCCGGCGACCTCGCCCACCATGCGCCGCCGCGTCGACATTTCGGTCGCCCACATCGTGCCCGATACCAGGTTGCCCAGCGCCACATGCCACAGCGCGAGTTCTCCGGTGGTGGCGAGCGTGGCCAGCAAGGTCGAGACGAACGCCGGGGCAACGAGCGCCAACATGACGATGGTCTTGCGGTTCATCGCTTCGGAGACAGCGCCCGCGAACGCACCGAACAGGAGCTGCGGCAGCTGGCGTGCCGCTACGACGGCGGTCACCGCCAGCGCCGAGCCCGTCGCCTCGTAGGCGAACAGGCCGGAGGCCAGAAGCTCCAGCCAGCGCATGGCGTTGGCGAACGCACCCACCAGCCACAGCCGCAGGAAGTCCGGTGTCTTGAGCAGTTCCCCGATCGGCCCGTTCATTGTCTTTTTCCTCCTCCGTCATACGGGGGAGGGCAGGGAGGGGGAAAGCCACAAAGAGAATCTGCGAAATGTAGAGATCATGATCTGAACTGTCGGACACCGCGCCTGTGGGAGGAGGCGAGTCAGCGTCCGATCTTCTCCAGGCTGACGCCGGTCGTCTCGATGCGGAACTGCCAGGTCACCCAGGCGCCGAGCAGGGAGCTCACGATCAGGATCATGAGGAGCAGATCGACTCCAATGTCGGCCAACAGCACCGGGAAGAGGAAAGCCGTCATCACCGCACCGACCTTGGCGAAGGCGGCGGCGAAACCCGCACCCTTGCCTCTGACCTCCGTCGCGAAGACCTCGCCGGCCAGCAGATAGGTCTGTGCGTTGGGGCCGACGTTGGTCATGAAGTTGAACAGCATGAAGCCGCCGAACAGCAGAACGGTGCGTGTCGGCTCGGGCGCATGCAGGGACAGGGTCGCCAGGACCAGCCCCATCGCGCAGCCGATGAAGCCCGCGATCTGCAGGCGGATGCGGCCGAGCCGGTCGGCCAGCAGCACCGCGGCCAGGATGCCGATGATCAGCAGCACATCGAGCAGGGCCGCGCCCTTGGCGGCCACGATGTCTCGCGCGATCAGGGCGCTGATGTTGTTGTCGGACATGTTTTCATGCCCGATCGCCTTGACCAGGATGGTGGGCGTGAAGATGCCGATGCCGTAGGTGCCGAGATCCTGCAGGAACCACGGCACCGAGGCGAGGATGGTGGCGCGCCGGCTGGGCAGCACGAAGAGATCGCGCCAGCCGCCCGCGCGGCGCCCGCGCGCCGCCGTGCCCCGCTCGGCGGTTGACGGGTCGATCAGGCGCACTTCCTTCGGGTAGGGCGGCTCGCGCTCGAGCAGGCGCGCGACCTCCGCTTCGGCCTCGGCCTTGCGGCCCTGGCTCATCAGCCAGTGGCCGCTGTCGCTGATCCTGAGCCGGCCCAGCACCACCAGGATCGCCGGCGCGATGGCCGTGGCATACATCCAGCGCCAAGCCCTGATCTCGGGCAGCTCCGACAGGATGACGAAGCCCACGATGGTGCCGACCAGCGCGCCGATCGCCTGGAAGGCGAAGGCGCTCAGCACCAGCCTGCCGCGATCCTTGCTGGCGATGCTCTCGGAGATCACCAGGTGCGCCGTGGGATAGTCGCAGCCCAGCGCCAGGCCGACGCCGAACAGGAACACGACCAGCCAGCCGTAGCTCGGACTCCAGGTCAGCCCTGTCAGGAACAGGGCGAACACCACCATCTCGACCACGAACATGCGGCGGCGGCCGTAGATGTCGGCCAGGCCGCCCAGCGTGATGGCGCCGACCATGATGCCGGCCAGAGGGGCGGCGCTGACGATTCCCTTTTCGGCAGGCGAGAGTCCGAAATCCTTCACGATCAACGGCAGCGCCACGCCGGTCATGAACACAACCAGCCCCTCGAAGAACTTGCCGGCCGAGGCCAGCAGCCAGATCCGCCACTGCATGGCGGTCATCGGAATGAAACCTGTGGGTGTGCCGTCGGGCCAGGCGGGCGTTTGGTCGATGTAGCTCTGGACGCTACGCGGCGGGTCGGTCATGTCATTGCATTATTAGAAGAATGAAGGGAACGAGGAAACATGATGCTGAGACGCCGCCTGCTTGCTTCTTCGATTGCCGCGCCGATGGTGGCGCGCGGCTTCGCCGCTGAGGCGCAGGCCCAGTGGCCGGCAAAGACGGTGCGCTTCATCGTGCCCTTCGCAGCGGGCGGCGGCACCGACACGGTGAGCCGCCTGATCTGCGACCAGCTCGGCCGCACCTTCGGCCAGCAGTTCGTGGTCGACAACAAGGGTGGCGCGGGCGGCAACATCGGCACCGCCGAGCTCGCGCGCGCTGCCCCCGACGGCTACACGATCGGGCTGATAACGGTCGCCAGCCATACCCTGAACCCGATGCTCTACAGCAAGCTGCCGTACGATGCCGACAAGGACATCGTCGGCATCTCTCGCGTCGCGGTGCTGTCGAATCTCCTGGGCGTGCCGGAGTCGCTGCCGGTCAATTCCGTTGCCGGGCTGATCGCGCTCTGCAAGAAGGAGCCGGGCAAGTACTCCTTCGCCTCATCGGGCCCGGGCACGTCGCTGCATCTGAGCGGTGAGCTGTTCAAGACCATGGCCGGCGTCGACATCGTGCACGTGCCCTACAAGGGAGCCGGTCCGGCCTACAACGACCTGATCGCCGGCACGGTCCAGATGATGTTCGCCAACATGCCGTCGATGCTGCCGCAGGTGCGCGGCGGCAAGCTGAAGGGACTGGGCGTGACGTCTGCCGAGCGGTCGAAGGCGGCACCCGACATCCCGGCCATCGCCGAGACGTTGCCGGGCTACGTCGCCACGTCGTGGTACGGCGTCGGCGCACCGGCCGGCACGCCCGAGCCGATCCTGGCCAAGCTCGAAGCCGCCATCGCCGAGGCCATGAAGCAGCCGGAGATCCAGAAGCGTTGGGCCGACGATCTCGGCCTCGACATGCCGCCGCCCGGCCGCGCCGGCTTCGGCCAGTTCCTGGCCGAGGACCGCAAGCTCTGGGCCCCGGTGGTCAAGGCGTCGGGCGTGAAGCTGGACTGACGCCTCGAGCGCGCGCGTCAGGTCACTGCGAGCGCCACGGCAATGGTCGCGACGGAGATGCCGGCGCCGACGGCGAACCATAATCCGTGGTCCGACTCCGGCTGCGGCGGGTGCATGGATTGCAGTCCCGCCGCCTTCTCGGCGGCATCGATCTGCTCGGACGCCGTCCCGCCGGTATGGGCCGCATCGATGTCGTCGCGCACTTGATCGATGGTCGAGCCTCGCATCAGGTACTCCTGGGCAGTTTCGGAGCCAACGCCGCGCGGGTACGCGGGTTGCCGCAACGGCCATGCAGCTTTGTCGTTGCCGGGTGATGGCACGGGCCGTTCCCAGGAAGACGATGGAGGCGCAGCAGGTCGGTGAGCTGCCGAGCGGCAAGGGTTGGCAGTTCGAGCCGAAATGGGACGGCTTTCGCTGCCTGGCGAGCCGTGAGGGCGCCGAGGTCGAGTTGATGGGCCGGTCGGGCAAGAGCCTGGCCCGCTATTTCCCCGAGATCGTTGCCGCCCTCGCGAAGCTGCCGGTTCGGCATTTCACCATCGACGGCGAGCTCGTCGTCCCGGTCGGGAAGGCGCTGTCGTTCGAGGCGCTGCAGATGCGCCTGCATCCGGCGGCGAGCAGGATCGCGAAGCTTTCCGCCGAGACGCCGGCACTGCTGATCGTGTTCGATGCATTGCGCACGCCCGATGCCGACGTTAGCGGGCGGCCGTTGATCGAACGGCGTGCGGCGCTGGAGCAGCTGTTCGGCCGTATCGGCGATGCGCCCCGGCTGCGCCTGTCGCCTGCGACCACGCGGCGCGCGGAAGCGACGCGCTGGCTGGCGCGCGCCGGCGGCGGAGCGCTCGACGGCGTGGTCGCCAAGCGGCTCGACGAGCCCTATCGCGCGGGGGAGCGGGCCATGCTCAAGATCAAGCGCCTGCGCACGGCCGACTGCGTCGTCGGCGGTTTCCGCTACGCCACCGCCGGCAGGCAGGTGGGTTCACTGTTGCTCGGCCTCTACGACGATCAGGGTCTGCTCGATCATGTCGGCTTCACGTCGGCGATATCCGATGCCGAGCGACCCGCGCTGACGCGCAAGCTCGAAAAGTTGCGCGGCGGCCCCGGTTTCACCGGTGACGCGCCGGGCGGTCCCAGCCGTTGGTCGACCGAACGCAGCGGCCAATGGGAGCCTCTTGAGCCGAAGCTGGTCGTCGAGGTGCAGTACGATCATGTGACGGGACAGCGCTTCCGCCACGGCACGCGTTTCGTACGTTGGCGTCCTGACAAGCTGCCGCGCCAATGCACCATGGAGCAGCTTCAGCGCGAGGCGCGGCCGTCGCGATTGATGCGCGAGATGCGCCTACAGGAGCTGCCGCAGCGCCGCCAGGACCACCAGCGCGCCGACCGCCATCACCACGCTGCCCAGCGAGATCACATACAGCGCACGTCCCGGTGAGAGTCGTGCCATGGCGGCGGCGATCCAGAAGAACGGATCGTTGACGTGGCAGATCGCCATCGAGCCCGCGCCTACCGCGGCGGCGGCCAGTGTGCGGCCCGTGGTGCTGTCGAGGCCGAGGGCGGGCAGCATCGGCTCGACCATGCCCGAGGCTGTGAGGATGGCGGTGAGCGAGTTGCCCTGCATCGTCTTGACGATGGCCGCGGCGAGGAACGGCGTGAGGATGCCGTAGCGCGGATGGATCGCAGCCTCTGCCAGGAGTTCGGCCATGCCGGTCTCGTCGAACACGCGGCTCAGGCCGCCGGCCGCGCCCACGGCCAGCAGCAGCGGCGCCCAGCCGCGCCCGGCCAGCGCCGACGGCTGCCACTTGCCGGCGAACAGCACGCCGAGCGTGATGGCGATGGCCGCCAGCATCAGCGGCTTGGAGATGCCGATATAGAACTCGCGCGCGCCGCCCTTGCCCAGCGGCTCGCTCGGCATCTGGGCCACCGCCTGCACGAGCAGCAAGCCGATCGGGATCGCGACGGCGAGCCACGCCCAGCCGATGCGGCCGGGCATCGTGCTCGCCGGCACCTGGCGCGAGACGTGCCACCAGCCGATCATGGCGACGATCGCGGCGAGCGGCAGGCTGACCATGGCCATGGTGCGAGGCGGGATCTTCATCACCGACGCCGCGGCGACGGCGAGCGGCGAGGGCGTTGCGAGCGCCGCGAAGGCGAGCAGGGTGAGGGCGAGACCGAGCGCACGACGCGGCGCGTCCTGACCGGCCGGCTGCAGCAGCGCCAGGC
>JAEZHS010000436.1 GCA_023436825.1 Pseudomonadota bacterium
GAACAGTGCCGCCTTGCGGCTCTGTTCGGTTGCAAACCGCTCAAGCAAGGTGCTGGCATGGGCGACAAGCACGAGGAAGGAAAGAAGCCGAATGATCGAGAAGATTCTGGATGTCCCGACCAAGGACGGGGCGATGGAAACCTTCGTTTGCTACCCGGAACGGGGTGGGCCGTACCCGCCGGTCCTGTTCCTGATGGACGCGCCGGGCATCCGCGAGGAGCTCTATGACATGAGCCGCCGGCTCGCGACCGCGGGCTACTACGTGTTGCTGCCCAATCTCTACTACCGCGCCGGCAAGGACACCAAGTACGGCCCTGACGTCCTGCAGCAGGGCAGCGCCGACCACACCCGCATGCGGGCGGTACGTACCAAGATGACCATTCCGCCGGTCATGGACGATCTTGCCGCCCTGATGGCCTTTGCAGACCAGCAGAAGGAGTCGAAGAAGGGGCCGGTCGGCACCCATGGCTATTGCATGAGCGGGCCTTATTCACTGGCGGCGGCGGCGCGCTATCCCGACCGTATCGCAGCCGCGGCCTCGTTCTACGGCACCTGGCTGGTGAGTGACGCGGTCGAGAGCCCGCATCTCACGCTCGGCAAGGCCAAGGGGGAGCTCTACATCTCCTGCGCCGAGCACGACGAGCTGGCGCCGCCCGACATGGTCAAGAAGTTGAAGGAGCTGTTCGACGCCTCGGGCGCCAAGGGTGAGCTCGAGGTGCATATGGGCGTCCATCACGGCTTCGCCTTCCCGCAACGCTGGTGCTACGACAAGCCCGCCGCCGAACGGCACTGGGAGCGCTTGATCGCGCTTTATCGGCGCAACCTAGGCTAGGGAGGACGTCATGGGCCTCAAGACCGCAGCCGAGTACGTCGAGAGCCTGCGCGACGGCCGCGTCACCTACTGGGACGGCGAGCGCATCGACGACATCACCACGCATCCGCGGTTCAGGGTGCCGATCGAGGTGGCGTCGCGCGACTACGACTATGCCGATCCGACGCATGGCGAACTGCGCGCTTTCACGACGGAGGAGGGCGGGCAGGCCCACCGCATCTACCAGGTGCCGCGCGACGAGGCCGATTTGGCCAAGCGCGTCGAGCTGATGAACCACACCTCGATCGTCGGCCTGGTGAGCGGCGTCTACATGGCGCTGATGAGCGTCAAGGACGCCGTCGCCAAGGTGAACCCGCAATACGCCGCCAACATCGAGGCGATGTACCGCCATGCCCGCGACAATGACCTGCGCGCGGCCGAGGTCATCACCGACGCCAAGGGCGACCGCAAGCGCAAGGCGCACGAGCAGGACGATCCCGACCTCTATCTGCGCATCGTCGAGCGGCGCAACGACGGCATCGTGGTGCGCGGCGCCAAGCTGCACATCACCGGCGCCTCGCTGTGCCACGAGCTGGTGGTCATGCCGACCAAGGGCATGCGGCAGGACGAGACAGACTATGCGGTGTCGTTCTCGATCCCGCTCAACACCAAGGGCGTGAAGGTCATCAACCGCAGCTTCGCGCCGGCCGAGCTCAATGCGTTCGACTATCCGGCGAGCGCGCACCACAGCATCCCCGAGGGCTTCGTGGTGTTCGACGACGTGTTCGTGCCCTGGGACCGCGTGTTCCTGGCGGGCGAGGTCCAGCTTGCCAGCCTGTTCGCCCAGTCGCTTGGGCTGTGGGAACGCACCGGCGGCGTGGTCGATGCCGTGCGGGTGTCGCAGCTCTATGTCGGCCTGGCCCAGCTCGTTCTCGAGCATCAGGGCAAGGAGCGGGATCCGGTTGCCCAGAACGCCGTCTCCGAGCTCATCAACTTCGCCGAGATGATGCGCATGAGCCTGGACTATGCCTGCCGGCACTACGAGCGCACGCCGTCCGGCATGATCCATCCCAATGTGCTCGCCATCAACGTCGCCAAGTTCCACTGGGCGTCGAACTACCACGCCATGGTGCGCCACCTGCACGACGTCAGCGGCGGCCTGGTGATCACCGTGCCGCTGGAGGCCGATCTCCGGAACGAGGAGTCCGGCAAGTACCTGCGCAAGTACCTGAAGAGCGTGCCAGGAGCGGAGCCCGAGACGCGCATGCGCGTCTACAACCTGATCCGCGACCTGACAGCCGACGCCTATGGCGGTTGGCAGTTCGTCGTGGCGCTGCAGGCCGGCGGCGGCCTGAACGCCCAGCGCATCATGATGCACCGCACCTACCCGATGGCCGATGCGAAAGCCAAGGCGCTGGCGGCGGCGGGAGCGACGCACGACGGGTGAGCTGGAGTCCACTGTCATCCCGAGCGCAGCGAGGTATCTTTAAGACCACACCAAAGCCGCCTCGGCTTTCCATTGTCGAGGCGATGCACGTCGCCTCGCTGATCATGCTGGCGACAGGGGCGGAACCTTCACACGCAAGTATCGCCTCAACATGCTGGTCCATGTCGAGGAATTCCAGTTCGTCGACGAAGTGATTGCTCGAGAGAAGCAGATCAAAGGCTGGAGCCGCGCCAGGAAGGACACGTTGGTTCAGGCGTCAAATCCGACTTGGGCTGACCTCGCCGATCCAGACGCTGCGACAGGTCCCACGCGGCGCGCGGGGGGACAAAGGCGGGGTCGTCGACGCCGTGCGTCGCTATGGCGCCCGGTCCGGCTTGAACTTCTGCACGCGCTTTCCGTTGTCGACTTCGCCTGTGTAGATGTTGCCCTTGGAATCGACGGCGATGCTGTGGACCCAGTGGAAGTTGCCGGCCTGGCGGCCCGAGCGGCCGAAGCCGCCGACGACCTTGCCGTCGCTGCGCTGCAGGATGCGCAAGAGGTTGTTCTCGCCGTCGATATTGAACAGCCAGGTCTGGTTGGCGTCGGGCCAGAAGTTCAGGTCCCACACCGCGCCGGCGCCCAAGGTCGGCTTGTCATAAAACCACTCGGTCACGAAGGTGCCGTCCTTCTTGAAGACCTGGATGCGGTTGTTGGTGCGGTCGCAGACATAGACCATGCCGTCCTTCGCCGGCTTGGCGCAGTGCACCGGGTTGGCGAATTGCTGCGACGGCGCCGCCGCCGGGTCGTAGGCTGGCTGCTTTTCGTCGTTCGGCTTGTTGCCGTAGGCGCCCCAGTGCCGCTTGTAGGCGCCGGTCTCCGAATCGAACACGATGACGCGGCGGTTGCCGTAGCCGTCCGCCACGAACACCTCCTTGGCGTCGGCATCGACCTGGATGTCGGCCGGACGGCCGAGCAGGGCGGTGTCGTTGCTGCCGCCGGTCGGGCCGAGCTTGCCGATGCTCAGCACCGGCTTGCCGTCCTTGGTGTACTTGAAGATCGCGCTGTCATTGGCCGCGTTGCCCGCGATCCACACGAAACCCGCGCGGTCGACATGGATGCCGTGCTCGTTGGCCACCCAGGGCGTCGTCTGCGGGAAGCCCCATCCCTGGATGAAGTTGCCGTCGGCGTCGAACTCCATGACCGAGGGCGCGGGCGCACAGCACCTGCTGCGCGGCGGCTTCAGCGTCGCGCCCTTCTCGTCGTCGGTGAGGGAACGCGGCCGCTGCAGGATCCACACATGGTCGTCGGGCCCGACGGCGACGCTCGCCACCTGGCCCAGCAGCCAGTTGTTGGGAAGCGGCTTGGGCCAGAACGGATCGACCTGGAACTGCGGCGGGTCAGCGGCGAAGGAGGAGGATGAAAACGCGACAGCACTCAACAGGGCGCCGAGCGCCCGCACAACGCACGCTTCATCGTCTCCTCCGTCGTTATGTCTTACGCCACCGCCTTTGCCGGTTGGCGCTTCTTCACCTGCCAGTCGTTCAGGATGTCGCGCGCATGGTTCTGCTTGGGATCCATGTCGCGTTCCTTGCCCGGGACCTTGGCCGCGAGCTCGATGACGTAGCCGTTGGGGTCGCGGAAGTAGATCGAGCGGATGAACTTGTGGTCGCTCCCGCCGCGGACCTCGCGGCCTTCCGACTTGCCCTTGGCGAACATCCTGTCGAGTGCGTCTGGCTCGACCTCGAGCGCGATGTGCAGGTCGAAGTCGTGCTGCTCCTTGAACTCGAACGGCATGTCGGGTGCCTCGAAGAAGGCGAGGCACGAGCCGTCGTCGAGCTGGAAGAAGGAGTGCAGCACCCCGGTGCCGGTCTTGCGGCCGGTCTGCGTGGTCTCGATCTTGAAGGCGTTGACGAGCGGCAGGCCGAGGAAGTCCTCGTAGAACTTCCGGGTCTCCTCCGAATCGCGGCAACGATAGGCGTTGTGGTGCAGTCCCTTGATCATGGGAGTCTCCTAAATCAGGTGATCGCCTGCCAGGGCTGCCCCTTGGTCGAGGCGCAGAAGCCGTTGAAGGTTTCGTAGACCTTGGCGTAGTTCGGCCCGGCCTTGAAGGTGTCGAGCCAGCGCTTGATGTTGGGATAGGCCGAGAAATCGCAATGGACAAGCTCGCCCGCCGTGGTGATGGCGGCGCCGAAATAGTCCGCGACCGTGAGCTGGTTACCGCTCAGGTACTTGTTGTTCGGCCCGATGAAGTGGTCGTTCAGGATCTGCAGCCAGATCTTCGACTTCTCCTTGCCGTAGGCGACCACGGCCTCCTGCACCTTGGCGTCCTCACGCTTGAGGTGCGGGAAGAGCTGCGGATAGATCAGCCCATAGCCCCAGTCGCGATAGAAGTTGGAGTTGAACCAGTCCATGACCTCGTTCACGCGGGCGCGCTGCTTGAGGTCCTTCGGATAGGTCGGCGAATCGATCTTCTCGGCAAGATAGCGCAGGATCGCCGCGCTTTCGGTCAACCGGAAGTCGCCGTCCTCCAGCATCGGGATCAGGTGGTTGGGATTGATCTTGCTGTAGGCCGGCTCGTAGTGCTGGCCTTTCAGGATATCGACCACCTCCATGTCGCACTTGATGTCGTTGTCGGCGATGAACTGCATCACCGGACGGCTCGTGGTGGATACCGGGTGCATGTAGAGCTTCATCGATGCCTCCGTGTCTAGCGGTCGAGCCAAACGTCCTCGAACCGCCAGTGATTATAGATCGTGTTGATGGCGAGGTTCAGTCCCTTGACCTCGGGCCGCCAGCAGGTGGCGCCCCAGTCGTGCTGTATCACGGGTCGGGCGCCGTCTTCCTGTAACTTTTTGTCGATCTCCCAGACGAGCTTGCGCCGTTCGGCCCCGTCCTGCATCCGCGACTGCTGCTCGAACAGCTTCTCGAGCTCGGGATTGCAGTAGTTGGTGTAGTTGCGCTCCGAGCCGCAGCTGAAGGTTTCGTAGAAGACCACGTCGGGATCGTCGATGCCGACACCCTGGACGTTCATGCCCACGGTGTAGTCCTTGCGGACCATGCGGTTGTACCAGACCGCCGTGTCCAGCGGCTCCAGCTCACCCTGGATGAAGACGTGCTTGAGATGGTCGATCAGGATCACGGCCTGGTCGCGGTAGGTCGGGATATTGCGGGTCGAGACCTTGATCCTGAGCGGCTTGTCGGCGCTGTAGCCCAGTTCGGCCATGATCTTGCGGCCCTCGGCGCGCGCCTTTTCATGGTCGGCGCCGTAGCCCGCGACCGTGGCGAGGTATTCCGCCGGCATGCCCCAGCGCCCTTCCGGCGGCGGCAGCATGGTGCCGCCGATGCGGTTCGTGCCCTGGCCGATGATGTGGGTGAAGGAGTCGCGGTCGATCGCCAGCACCATCGCCTTGCGCACGCGCGCATCGTCGAACGGCGGCTTGTCGCGATTGACCAGCAGGTTGGCCTGGGTGTTGGTCGGGAGCATCTCGCAGATCGCCCACGGCGCCTGCGTCTTGAGGTCCTTCAGCGCGGGCGCCGCGATCTCGGCGGTGAAGGTCATGTCGGCCTTGCCGGCGGTGAAGGCCAGGGCCGAGGTGGCGCGATTGGGGATGATGCTGAACTCGATCGAATCGAGGTAGGGCTTGCCCTTCTTCCAGTAGTCGGGATTGCGCACCACCTTCATCGATTCGTTCTGCTTCAGCTCGACGAACTTGAAGGGGCCGGTGCCGATCGGCTTGGTGCGCATCTGCGCCACAGGCACGTGGCAGGGATAGACTGGCGAGAAGGCGCCGGCCAGCATGGTCAGGACCGAGGGCTGGGGCCGGCCGAGGTGGAAGGTCACCTCGCGGTCGCCGTCGACCGTGACCTCCTTGAGGTTGAACCACCACGACTTGCGCGGATTCTTGCGCAGCTTGCTTTCGGGCGAGATCAGCATGTCCCAGGTGCACTTCACGTCGGCGCTGGTGAAGGGCTTGCCGTCGTGCCACTTCACGCCGTCGCGCAGCTTGAAGGTGAGCTTGGTGCCGTCGTCGCTCCATTTCCATTCGGTTGCGAGGTCGGGAACGATCGCGTCCGGCGCGTTCTGCTTGGACTTGGGATCGAAAACGACGAGATTGTTGTAGAGCGACATGAAGGGCATGACCGTCGAGATCGTCGCCTCTTCGTGGATCGACGCGCTGGGCGGGTTGTCGCGGTGCGTGACGCGCAGGTTGCCGCCGGCCTTCTGGGCCCAGGCCGGCGACAAGGCCGACACGCTGCCGGCGGCGACAATGACGGCCGACAAGGCGGCGATCCAACCACGCATCTCGTTTCCTCCGTTCCTTGTTGCCCGAACGCTATCACCCCAGGCCGGGCCAGCGTAGGCTGGCGGCCGTTCGTCAGATCAGGCTGCGAAAGGGCACTTCATGATCATCGCCACGACAGAAAACATTGCCGGCCACCGGGTCGCGACCACCCTGGGCCAGGTCTTCGGCGTGGTCGTGCGCCGCCGTGGCATCGGCGGCAACATTGTCGCCGGCCTGCGCTCCATCGTCGGCGGCGAGATCCACGAGTACACCCAGATGGTGGAGGAGGCGCGTCGTCACGCCACCGACCGCATGGTTGCCAACGCGACGGCCATGGGCGCCAACGCCATCCTGGTCATGCGCTTCGATTCCTCGGAGATCGGCGAGACCATGAGCGAGATCGTGGCCTACGGCACGGCGGCGGTGATCGAGCCGCAGGGATCGTGATCGCGATCGTGACGGGGCCGCGCCTGACACAGGCTGCACCGCGCCATCACCGGCGGCACGCTGCTCGAGCGTGTGGTCTACAAGCCATTGCTACGCGAAAGGCCGGGCGCGGGCTGGAGCAAAACTGCAGAGCGCTTCATCGATCCCGGCACTGGTAAGGCGGTCGACGTGTTCTACAATCCGCGCACGGGCGAACGGCAATATGTCGCCGACGAGCCGGAGAAGAAGGCGAAAGGAAGGACTGGATGAAGATGCTCGGCAGGCGGGCCGTGATCGCGACGGCCGGCGCATTGGCCGCGACGGGGCGGGCATCGGCGCAGAATTTCCCAGCCAAGCCGATACGCATCATTGCGCCGTTCGGACCCGGCACTGCCACCGACACCGTGGCGCGCGTGATCGCCAACGAGCTCGGCAAGCTCACCGGCCAGTCGGTCGTGATCGAGAACAAGCCCGGCGCCGAGGGCCAGATCGGCGCCCAGGCCGCGGCCACGGCGGCACCCGACGGCTACACGATGTTCATCACCACCCAGACCACGCAGGCGATCAACCAGCATGTCTACAAGTCGCTGACCTACGATCCGGTGAAGAGTTTTGCGCCGGTCTGCGGCCTGACCCTGGGTGCGCAGATCGTCATGGTGAAGAACGAGCTGCCGGTGAAGACCGTGGCCGAGTTCATTGCGCTGGCCAAGAAAGAGCCGGGCAAGCTCTCCTTCGGCAGCGGCAACGGCTCCAGCCGCGGCGGCGCCGAGCTGTTCCGCGTCATGGCCAAGATCGACGTCTTGGGCGTGCCGTACAAAACCCAGCCGCAGGCCGTCAGCGACCTTCTGGGCGGCCGCATCGACATCATCTTCTCGGATTTCACGGCCGGGCTGCCGGCGGTGCTCGATGGCCGCGCCCGCGGCATCGGCGTCACCAGCAAGAAGCCCATCCCCGGGCTGGAGCAGTTCCCGACCGTCGATTCGACGGTACCGGGCTTCGAGATGTGGGCCTGGACGGCCGCCTACGTTCCCGCCGGCACGCCGAAGCCCATCGTCGACAGGCTGAACGCCCTGATCCGCGAGGCGATGAAGTCGGAGAGCTACCTCACGCTGACGCGCACGACCTACGGCATCCCGTTCCCCGGCACGCCGGAGGAACTCGCCGCCTTCCAGGCCAGCGAGACCAAGAAGTGGGGCGAGATCGTCACCGCGGCGGGGATGCAGGAGCCTTAGCTGGCGCGCGTGCCGCGGCGAGCTGCCAGACGGCTGCAGCCAGGACGCAGGCAGCGACGGCGAAGAAGGCCGCGCGATAGCTGACGGTCGAGGCGATCAGCGCGAACAGCGGCGGGCCGAACACGGCGCCGGAGAAGGCGAGGGAAGTCTGCACCGCGGCCACTGCCGCCGTCTCTCCGGGCGGCGAGAGATGAGCGAACTCGGCCTGCGACGTGCCGTTCCAGCTGATCACCACCGAGCCGTAGCCGATCACCACCAGAGCGATCAGCCAGAACGGCGTGTCGGCCCGGAGGAGGCCGATGGCGACGCAGCCTACTGTCATGGCGAGGCCCGTCCAGCCCAGCACCAGCATGCGCGGAATGCGGTCGCCGACAGCGCCGCTCACCAGGCGCAGCGCCGTCCCGGCGAGCTGCGACAGTGCCAGCAGCAGGCCGGCGCGGGCGATGCTGAGGCCACAATGCTCGTAGAGATAGGTCACGAGATAGAAGGTGAAGGTGTGCTGGGCGATGACGTAGACGAGGGCCGACCAGCCCAGCACGCGCAGCTGGGCATGCCCCAGCACGAAACGGACCGAGCGCCAGATGCCGGCCGGCGCCCGGCCGGAGGCGACCACGACATCGATGCGCGAGCGCAGCAGCTCGACGACCAGGATTGCCACGATGGCCATGGCCGCCGCGACCAGGCTGGCGCCGCGCCATCCGACATGCGCCATCAGGAAAGGGAAGACGACGCCGGCCAGGGCGAAGCCGATGGGCACGCCGGTCTGCTTCAACGAGAACACGAAGCCGAACCATTCGCGCGGCACGCGCTGGGCCAGCACGTGCGCGGAGGCCGGGTTGATCGGGCCTTGCGCGGCGCCGATGAAGATCACGGCGATGACTGTTGCCGCCACCAGCGCCAGGGCATTGAAGGCGAGCCCGATCGCCGCCATCAACAGGGCGAACTGGCAGACGCGTACCGCGCCCAGGCGCACGATCGGCCCGGCGGCGAACAGCGCCAGGACGGCGGCGACGACGTAGATGATGGCGGTGAAGATGCCAACCAGCTTCGGGTCGATCGCGAGGTCCTTGGCGACCGCCGGCATCATGACGCCGAGCGCCAGCACGCAGACCGAGATCATCGCCTGGATGGCCAGCATGCTGGCCACGGGGAGGATCGCCCGGTTCATCAGGGACTGCGGCCCGAGAGCAGCCTCATGCTGAGGAGCATTGCGCAGCGATGCGTCTCGAAGCATGGGCGGCAGGCGAGGTGCCTGTTGCCCACCCTTCGAGGCGCGCACTTCGTGCGCTCCTCAGGGTGAGGTGGGGCACTGAACGACGACCTACATCCCGAACAGGTCGGCCTTGTTGAGGATCGTATTGCGCAGGATGCGGATCGAGGCGACGTCGACCATGATGCCGTCGACGTTGATGGCGCCCAGCCCCTGGGCCTCGGCCTCGGCATAGGCCTTCTCGAGCTTTCTTGCCCGCGCGACATCCTCCGGTTTCGGCGAGTAGATCTCGAGCGCATGCTCGATCTGCGAAGGATGGATCGCCCACTTGCCGACGCAGCCCAGGATCATCGAGCGGCGGCACTCCTCGCGATACGCATCGGGATTCTTGAAGTCGGCGAACGGGCCGTCGACCGGGTCGATGCCGGCGGCGCGGCAGGCCAACACCAGCCGGAAGCGGGCATAGTGCCAAATGTCGCCGGGATAGCCGTCGGTCTCGCCGACGTTCTTGTTGGTGACGCCCATCGAGGCCGAGAAGTCGCCCATGCCGAACACCAGGCACTCCAGGCGCGGCGTCGACTTGGCGATGGCGTCGACGTTCTGCATGCCCTCGACCTCCTCGATCAGGGCTTCCAGGCCGATGCGGTTCTTGAGCTT
>JAEZHS010000533.1 GCA_023436825.1 Pseudomonadota bacterium
GCCGCGCCCATGCGTCTGGCCCTGTCGATCAGCGCGCCGCAGGCGGTATTCGTGCGCGGCCGCGGCCTCGATGCGGAGATGTCGGGTCAGCTCGAGGTCGCCGGCACGCCGGCCGCGCCGCCGGTGACGGGCGGCCTAACCATGCGGCGCGGCGAGTTCACCCTGTTGGGACGGCGGCTGACGTTCAAGCGCGGCGTCGTCACCCTCGACAATCTCGACCGCATCGATCCCAGGCTCGATTTCGTCGCCAGCACGAACGTGCAGTCGACGACGATCAACGTCGAGATCGGCGGCACGTCGCGCGCGCCCACGATCGCCGTGACATCGGTGCCGTCGCTGCCGCCGGACGAGGCCATGGCGCTGCTGCTGTTCGGCAAGCCCGCGTCGGGTTTGAGTGCATTCGAGCTCGCCCAGGCAGCGCAGGGCCTGGCCGAGCTCACCGGCCAGCCGTCGGGCAGCGGCGTGCTCGGCCGGCTGCGCTCCGGCCTCGGCCTTGATCGACTCTCCATCGGTTCGGGCACTGGCGCCAACTCGCCGGTATCGCTCGAGGCCGGGCGCTACGTGGCGCCCGGCGTCTATGTCGGCGCGCGGCAGGGCGCCACCGGCAACTCCAGCCGCGGCGTCGTGCAGGTCGACGTGCTGGAGAACGTCAAGATCGAGGGCGACGTCGGCGCCGACTCCAACGGCCGCGTCGGGGTGAAGATGGAATGGGATTATTAGTCTTGCCGGGTGCGCGCGCCTCCCGCCCGCGGTCCGAACATGAGTCACACGAAGTAGTGCGGCACGAAGCGGCTGTTGTTGTGGGTGATGCGGCGCTCGTCCTCGCGCATGCCGACGCCGGCCGGCTTGCCTTCGATCACCCATGAGCCGACCAGCGCGTGGTTGCCGTCGAACACCGGCAGCGGGTGATAGGCCTGCCAGACGAAGCCTTCGCTGCCGTAGTCGCCGCCCGCGGTGTCGAACACGCCCGGCCCGACGACGGTGACGTTGTGGCCCTCGCGGCCGAAGATCGGCTTCTTGACGAAGGCGCCGCCGAGATCGGGATGCTCGCTGTCGAAGGCCGGCAGCAGGTTGGCATGGCCGGGAAAGCCTTCCCACAACAGCGGCAGCAGCATCTTGTTGCTGAGGATCATCTTCCAGGCCGGTTCGAGGAAGGCCGTGGTGTCGGTCAGCACGTGCTCGCCGAACGCCTCGCGCGCCATCCATTCCCAGGGATAGAGCTTGCTCAGCACCTGGATCGGCATCTCGTCGGGATCGGTGAAGCGCCGGCCGTTCCAGCCGATCTGCGCGACAGAGATCGGTTTGCCGGCGAGCCCGGCCTGCAGCGCCGTGTCGCGCAGGTACTCCGACGTTGCGAGATCCTCGGGCTGGTCCTCGAAGCGGGCGAAGTGGACGAGGCCTTCGGGCGGCAGGCGGCCCAGCACCCCGCGCCATGCCTCGATCAGCTTCTCATGGATCGAGTTGAACTGGTCGGCCTCGGGCTTCACGTCCTTCAGCCAGTACCATTGGATGACGGCCGCCTCATATAATGCCGTCGGCGTGTCGGCGTTGTATTCCAGGAGCTTGGGCGGACCGCTGCCGTCGTAGGCGAGATCGAAGCGGCCGTAGATCGTCGGATCGGAGCGCCGCCACACGCGCTCGATGTAGTCGCCCCACGCCGGCGGAATGCGCATGCGCTCCCAGAGCTTGCTGGCGACGACGTGCTCGACCGCCTTGAGGCACATGCCGTGCAGCTCCTCGGTCGCGGCCTCGAGCTGGTCTATTTCCTCGGACGAGAAGGCGTAGCAGGCCTGCTCGGTCCAGTACGGCTTGCCGTCCATGACGTAGTAGTCGAAGCCGAGCTGCTCGAGCTTGTTCTGCCAGCCCGGACGCGGCGCCACCGCCTCGCGACGCATGTCAGCTCGACCCGGACGAGCCGCCCGAGCTGCCCGTCGAGCCGAAGCCGCCACGCTCGCTCTGGCTGGGTGCAGGTGTGGCCTGAGAGGGGCTTTGCTTCGTCGTCGTCGCCGATTGGCCTGGAGTTGCAGGGGCGGTGACCGCGGGACCGCCACGAAACAACCAAGGCAGGAGCCAGAACAGGCCGCCGCCACCGCCCATCATCGTCGGCGCGCAGGAATAGAGCAGTGCCGCTCCCGCGACACCCATCAGGACGAGCTTGATGCCGCGCGACATGCGCGGACCACCGGAGGGATTGGGTGAGGGCATCGACATGTCAGGTCGTGAGGCAGGCAGCGTTTATCAAGCCGAAGCAGGCGGCGAAACCGCCGGCCGTGACGCCGGCCGACATCTGATCGGCCTCTATGGCGCCCCTCAGGTCCGGCAGCATCAGGCGCATCACGATATGGACGATGACCTGCACGGCGAGGGCCACCAGCGCCCACAGCACGACGTCGGTCAGGCTCACCGAATGGGCGATGGTGTTGGCGAGTGGCAGGCAGAACCCCAGCAGCGCACCGACCAGGGCGATGGAGGCCGACGTGTTGCCGGCGCGGATCAGGCGGAACTCGCGCCATGGCGTGATCATGACGTAGATCAGCAGGAACAGCCCGGCGAGGGCGACGCCCACCACAACATAGCGCACGAAATTAGGGAAGGCCTCTGCCAGCCATTGCAACTCGGGCATGGCCGACTTTCTCGCGCTCAGCCGTGCATGGTCAAGCCGCCCGACACGCTGATCGTCTGCCCGGTGATGAAGGCGGCGTCGTCGCTGGCCAGGAAGCAGACCGCGCCCGGAATGTCCTCGGGCTGGCCGACGCGCTTCATCGGAATGGCGTTGACCAGGGCTGCCCGCATCCTCTCGCCGCGCTCGCCTTCGCCGGCGGCCGCTGCCAGCAGCGGCGTGTCGGTGGGGCCGGGGCAGACGGCGTTCAGCGTGATTCCCTTGCGCGCCACCTCGCGCGCCACCGTCTTGGTGAAGGCGATGATGCCGCCCTTGCACGCCGAGTAGACCGCTTCCTGCGAGGAGCCGACGCGGCCGGCGTCGGAGGCGATGTTGACGATGCGGCCGTGGCCGCGCGCCACCATGCCTTTCAGAACGAAATGGCTCATGTTGAGCGGCCCGCGCAGGTTGATGGCGATGAGCTCGTCCCACAGCTCGGGCGTGGTGTCGACGAAGTTGATGAAGCGGTCCCAGCCGGCGTTGTTCACCAGCACGTCGGTTGGCCCCATTTCGCCTTCGAACTGGGCGATGGCCTTGCCGACCGCGGCGTAGTCGGCGATGTCGACGCTCGACACGCAGGCCTTGCCGCCGGCCTCGGTGATATCGCCGGCGACCCGGTTGGCGCCGTCGCGGTTCTTGTCGAACACGCCGACCTTGCAGCCGTATTCGGCGAAGCGTCGGCAGATGGCGCCGCCGATCGCGCCGCCGCCGCCGGTGACGATGACGTTCTTGCCTGAAAGTCCGCGCATGACGGGTTCCTCAGAGGGGCGAGTAGGGATCGAACTTGGGCTTGCGCTTCTCGAGGTGCGAGGCAAGGCCTTCCTTCACCTCCGGCCCCATGAAACCCAGCATCTCCAGCGCCGTCGAGGCGTCGAAGGAGGGGCCCATCATGCGCAGCCAGTTGTTCAGGGCGTACTTGGTGAAGCGGATCGAGGTCTGTGCGCCCTCGGCGAGCTTGGTCGCGACCTCGAGGCCCTTGGCCTCGAGCTGGTCGTCCTCGACGCACATCGAGACCAGCCCGATGCGCTCGGCCTCCTCGCCGTCGACCGCCTCGCACAGCAGCAAGTAGTACTTGGCCTTGGCCATGCCGCAGAGCAGCGGCCACACGATCACGGCGTGGTCGCCGGCGGCGACGCCGAGCCGGGTGTGACCGTCGATGATCTTGGCCTTCTTCGAGGCGATCGAGACGTCGGCCAGGATGCCCGCGACCAGGCCCGCGCCGACGGCCGGGCCGCGCATGGTGCTGACGATCGGCTTGGAGCAGTTGATGACGTTGTAGACGATGTCGCGCGCCTCCTTCCAGGTGCGCAGCAGCGCGTTGTAGTCCTTCATGTTGTTTTCGATGAGGTCGAAGTCGCCGCCGGCCGAGAACACCTTGCCGCCGGCGCCCTGGATGATCACGCAGTTGACCGTGTCGTCGCCGTCGATGTCGCGCCACACGTTCACCAGCTCGGTGTGCATGATCGCGTCGGTCGCATTGTACTTGTCGGGCCGGTTCATGGTCACCCGCAGCACCTTGGAATGCGGGCGATCGAACAGCAGGCGCTGGTATCTCTTCTGCCAGTCGGACATCGAGGTTCCTCCGTTTCCGGAGGAGCGTACTGGCTAGAGATACGTCATGTCATGCTCTTCCGGGGACGCGCGCGGTCCGGAAGACATGAGCCTACGACTGACTTGGTCATCTGCGGTGATCTTGATGCCGTTGTCTCCAGGAAGGCGTAACAGCCGGTCAGCCTTGGGCAGCTGCCGGATGGCGACCATGTGGTTGGGATTCTTGTCGTCGTGGCTTCAGGAGCTTGGGATCGTCAGCCGCGGCCAGCGACGAAGGGAAGTAGCCGATCGCCTGCACCATCATGGTGGCGCCGATCGGGCCGGTGGCGAACTTGATGTACTCCCACGCGGCCTTCTGCCTGGCGGCATCCTTGGCGAACAGCATGGCGATGTTTTCGCCCAACGGCAGGCGGCCATCGGGCGGCTGGGCCACTTCGTGATCGTGTCACAGGCCCATCTTGGTCGACGCCGGCATCTGCCGCAGATGGTTGTTCACCTGACGGACGCCCGGCACGTTCTCGGCCGCGACGCCGTAGGCCTTGCGTCCCGCCGCGTCGTCGACGAAGCCCCAGAGATCGACGATGCCGCCGCTGACGAAGACGTGGGTCGGCCACCGCGAGGTCCACGGGCGCTTCTCCAGTGTTTCGATGACGGCTTGCCTCAGGGCCGTGTCGCTCGGCTGCGGCAGCGGTCGCTCCGGCTCACGCGACAGCAGCGCGCATAACAGGTCGGCGCGGCTCACGATTCCCACCAGCCTGCCGTCGTGCACGATCGGGATGCGCTTGATGCCGTGCCGTTCCATCAGTTCGACGAGCTCGCGCAGCGTGGCATCGGGGCCTGCCGTCACCACCTCCTTGGTCATGACATCGGACACCCGCCGCGTATGGGCGGCGACGAAGTCGTTGGCGGCCGAGACGTCGCTGTCGAGCAGGCGCGCCAGCCAGCCCTTCCTGGGCGCCGTGCCGATCTCGGCGCGCCGGAGGAGATCGGCTTCGCTGACGATGCCGACGACCGCCCCCTTGTCGTCGACGACCGGGACGGCGCTGACGCGCGCGCCCAACAGCAGCTCGGCGGCGTCGAAGATCGAGTCTCCGACATTGATGCAGACGACGCTTCCGATCATGATGTCCTTGGCATGCATGGCATTCTTCCTTTCGCGAAGATGTTATGCGGCACGGCGAGTTCAGCGTCGGCGCACCTGCAGGACGAGGGCCGCGACCAGGGCGGCAAAGAGATAGGCGCAACCGACGATCAGCGCGGCGTGGATGGTCCCCATTGCCAGCGACAGCGCACGATAGCCGGCAAAGGTGAGGAAGCAGAGGCTGACGGCGAGCAGGATGCCGACCACGAGATAGCCGGCCGCCGTCGATGCGGTGCGCCGCACCGCCGCGCCGGCAGAGAGGGCGCCCACGGCAGCCAGCGATTTCACCAGATCCCTCAGCAGGGACGATCCCTCCGCGCTCATCGCCGTACCAGCAAGGCCAGGACGAAGCCGGCGGCCGCCGCCAGGGAAACCGCCATCAGCGGCTGGTCGCGAATGGCCTGCTCGAGCTGGCCACGACCCTTGGCCGTTGCCGCCGCGACGGCATCGGCCTTCTCGGCAAGCTCCTCGGCGATCGCGCTGGCATGCTCGGCGATGCGACGGGCGGCCTCGCTGGTGGCCCTGATCGCTTCGTCTCCTTCCGCCTTCGCCACATCCCGAAGGGCCGCCGACAGCTGGTCGAGCTGCTCGTGCAAGGCCGTCGTGGACCCGGACACATTCTTCGCAGACTTGCTCATGGCCGCCTCCTTGCCGGATTGGCGATCGAGAAGAGCGTGCGCCTGGCTGTGCGCTGCGACCGGTAGTTGAGGTGTGACAGCGCGCTGATGACCAGGCCAGCTGGTTATCTTCCCGCGAACCCATGGCTCTGTGCAACCTGCGAAAGCGCCGATCGGCGGCCGCCTCGCTGTCAACCCGAGCAAAGCGAGGGACCTTTCCTGCGGCCTTAAGGCCCCTCGCTTCGCTCGGGGTGACATCCGTGAGTCACCGGTACTACCGCCGGATGTTGCCTGCGCTCCATTGGCCGGCGTTGGCGAAGCGGACGGCTTCTTCGGCGGCTCGCACCAGGGCGCGGGCCTTGAGCACGCTCTCCTGGAACTCGGCCTCGAGGTCGGAATCGGCCACGACGCCGACGCCTGCCTGGACATACATGGTGTTGTCCTTCACCAGGCCGGTCCGCAGCATGATGCAGGTATCCATCGAGCCGTTGGCGGCGAAGTAGCCGGCGCAGCCGGCATAGATGCCGCGGCGCACCGGCTCGACCTCGTCGATGATCTCCATGGCGCGCACCTTGGGCGCACCCGACAGCGTGCCGGCCGGGAAGCCGGCCTTGAGCGCATCGATCGCGTCCAGCCCATCCTCGAGCGTGCCTTCGACGTGGCTCGAGATGTGCTGGAGGTGGCTGTACTTCTCGATGGTGAACTGCTCGACGACCCGCACCGAGCCGATCTTGGCGACGCGCCCGACGTCGTTGCGGGCGAGGTCGAGCAGCATCAGGTGCTCGGCATGCTCCTTGGGGTCGGCCAGCAGCTTGTCGGCGAGCTGCTTGTCTTCTTCTGGCGTGGCGCCGCGCCGGATGGTGCCGGCAAGCGGTCGGATGGTGACGACGTTGTCGCGCAGCCGCACCAGGATCTCGGGGCTGGAGCCCACGATCGAGAAGTCGCCGTAGTCGAAGAAGATCAGGAACGGCGAAGGATTGATGCGGCGCAGCGCGCGGTAGAGCGACAACGGCGGCAGGGCAAAGGGCAGCGAGAAGCGCTGCGACGGCACGATCTGGAAGGCATCGCCCGCGCGGATATACTCCTTGCAGGTCGCGACCATCTGCTTGAAGTCTTCCTTCGACATGTTGGCCTGCGGCTCGGGCAGCTCGTCGAGCTCGCTGGCGCTGTCGCGGCGGAAGGGCAGGGCGCGTTCGAAGTCCGAGACTGCATCGGCCAGCCGCTCTTGTGCCGCTTCGTAGGCGGCGCGCGCGCTGATGCCGTCCGAAGGCCAGGCCGGCGTGACCAGCGTGACGTTGTCCTCGAGCCGGTCGAAGATGCAGATGATGGTCGGCCGCACCATCATCGCATCGGGCAGGCCGATCGGATCGGGGTTCTTGTCCGGCAGCCGCTCCATGTCGCGGACCATGTCGTAGCCCAGGAAGCCGAACAGCCCCGACGCCATCGGCGGCAGGCCGGGCGGCAGATCCATCTGGCATTCGCGGATCAGGTGACGCAGCGTCTCGAGCGGGCGGCCGTCGAGCTTCTCGAAAGCCTGGGCGTCGCTGCGGGCGCGCCGGTTGATCTCGGCCTGGCCCTTGCGGCAGCGCCAGATCACGTCCGGCTTGAAGCCGATGATCGAATAGCGCCCGCGCACCGAGCCGCCTTCCACCGATTCCAGGAGGAAGGAGTTGGCGCGGCCATCGCAGAGCTTGAGATAGGCCGAAACCGGCGTCTCGAGGTCGGCGACCAGCTTGGTCGAGACGAGCTGCGGCTTACCGGCATCGTAGACGCCAGCGAAGGCGTCGAATTCAGGAGAAAGGGACATCGGACTACGGCTGGTTCTGCGGTCGGAAGGCGGCGGTGAACACGGCCTCGTCGACCGACACGCCGTACTTGGTGCGCATGGCGGCGATCAGCTGCAGGATCAGGTCGTTGGCAATCATGCCGTCGAGCTGTTTGCCGAAGCGATCGATCGCCTCCTTGTCCTTGGCGAGATCGACCGGCTCGATCTGCTTCAGGCGGACCAGCACGCTGCCTTCAGCGGTGCGCACCGACTGGGTCTTGCCTTCCTGGAGCTTGAACAGCTCCTGGACCACGGGCTGCGTCAGGTAGTTCCCCTGGTCGGCCTCAAAGCGCGTCACCGCCTTAGCCGTGCGCATCTCCAGGCCGAGCTCCTTGGCGAGCGCCTCGAAGCCCGTGCCGGCATTCGCCTTTTCGAGCGCTGCCTTGACCTTGGCGTCGGCGAGCTTGCGGCGTTCCTCCGTCTGCCAGGCCTCGGTCACCTTGGCCTCGACCTCGCTGAGGGCGGGGGTGCGGGCAGGCGTGATGCGATCGACGCGCACCATGAAATACTCGCCGCGCGGGGTCTCCAGAAGCTCGCTCTCGGCGCTCTCGCGCGTGGTGAACGCCGCCTGGACCAGCTCGCTGGCGGCGGGACCGATCACGACCTGCTTGCCTTCGGCGTCCTGGCCGCGGGCATCGACGTTCTCGTAGGTCTTGATCTTGAGCCCGAGCTCCTCGGCCGCGGCCTTCATCGACTGGGTCTTGGCCAGCACGCGCTCGAAGTCGGTGACCTGCTTGATCAGAAGGTCGGGCGCCAACTGGGCGCGCAGCTCCTTCTCGAGCTTCTCCTTGACCTCTTCGAACGGCACCGACTTGCCGGGCGTGATGCTGTTGATGCGCACGATGTGCCAGCCGAGCGGCGACTGGATCGGCGTTGGGGCGACACCGACCGGCAGAGCGAATACGCCGTCTGCCAGCGGGCCGGGCGGCAGGTCCTTCTTGGTCACCGGTCCGAGCTTGATGACGCCGTCGCTGCTGCCCACCACTTCCTTGGCCGCGTCCTCCAGGGTCTTGCCGGCGGTCACGGCGGCAATGATCGCCTTGGCCTTGTCCTCGCTGTCGGCCATCGCCTGGTCGACGTCGCGCTTTTCGGCCGTGCCGAATTCGGCCGAGCGGGCGTCATACTCCTGCTTGATCATGTCGGCGGTCACGCCGACCTGCGGCATGACATCGTCGGCTGTCATCATGACGTAGGAGAAGGCGCGGAACTCGGGAATCTGGAACCGGGTCTTGTTGGCCTCGAAGAAGGCGTTGAGCTGCTCGGCCGTTGGCTTGGGCACTTCGACGACGATGGCGTCGGGGACGTAGATCGTCTCGGCAATGCGCCGCTCGGCTTCCATCTTGAAGATGTCATCGCGCAGCGACTTTGGCGCGAGCCCGTCGGGACGCACCGCACCGAAGAGCTGGCTGGCGGCGATCTCGCGGCGGATGTCGGCGACGTACTGCGCCTCGCTGATGCGTGCCTGCTGCAGGCGGTTGCGATAGAGCAGGGGATCGAACGAGCCGCCGGTGCCGGCGAAGGCCGGATTGCGTGCGATCGCGGCGCGCACCTCGGCGTCGCTGACCACCAGGCCGAACTGCTGGATGGTGTAGTCGAGCACGGCGCGCTGGATGACTTCCTCGAGCGCGCGCACGTGCAGGCCATAACGCAGCGCCTGGTCGGGCTCGGGCCGCTGGCCGGTCTGGCGCTGGATGCCCTCGAGCTGGCGGTTGAACTGGTCCTTCACCTCGTTGATCGACACCGAGGCGCCACCGACCCACCCGTAGAGCGGGATCCTGGTGCCGCCGATATGAGCGACCGAAGTGCTGTGGCCGCCCATGCGCAGCATGTCGCCGACGCCCCAGAAGGCAAAGCTGACGATCAGCATGCCGAACAGGATGAACAGGATGACGAAGCGGGCGTACTTGCGGAACATGTTCGGGGAATTCACGCCATTGGCGAAGAGGTTTTGACTGGCGGGCATGCCTACCACCCGACCCTGTGGCAGGCAACTAATGGGCCTGCTAGAGACAAGCGACACAATTCGGGGATTTCCATGGCGCGAACAAGGCGGCCGCTGATTGCCGGCAACTGGAAGATGAACGGTCTTCGGGCCGACGGAATCGCTCTGGCAAAGGGCGTAGCCGATGGCGTGAAGCAGGCTGGCTGGAGCGACCGTGACGTGCTGGTTTGCCCGCCCGCGACGCTGGTTCTCGCTGTAGCGGACGCAGTGAAGGGCAGCGGCGTGCTGGTCGGCGGCGAAAATTGCCACGCCAAGGCCAACGGCGCCCATACCGGCGAAATCGCGGCCGAGATGCTGCGCGACTGCGGCGCCACTTATGTGATCGTCGGCCATTCCGAGCGGCGCGCCGACTGCGGCGAGACCGATGCCATCGTGCGCGCCAAGGCCGAAGCGGCGTGGCGGGCCGAGCTGGTGCCCATCGTCTGCATCGGCGAGACCCTGGCCGAGCGCGAGGCTGGCAAGACTCTCGCGGTCCTGGAGACCCAGCTCCAGGGCAGCATTCCGGCCGGATCGACGGCGGCCAGGCTGGTCGTGGCGTACGAGCCGGTCTGGGCCATCGGCACAGGCAAGACGCCGACCACGCCGGAAGTGACCGCAGCCCACGCGCATATTCGCAAGGTGCTGGGCAGCCTGATGGGCGAGGCGGCACAGGTCCGACTTCTATATGGCGGATCGGTAAAGGGCAGCAACGCCGCCGAGCTGCTGGCAGCGGACGACGTTGACGGCGCCCTGGTCGGCGGGGCGAGCCTCAAGGCGGATGAATTTTTGGCTATCGCCAAGGCCGCCTAAAGCGGCTAGAAGCGCGCGCACCCTGAGG
>JAEZHS010000590.1 GCA_023436825.1 Pseudomonadota bacterium
TAGGGCACGTGCACGATGTCGACCTTGCCCATCGACTTGAAGAGCTCCAGCGCCAGATGGGTGGCGCCGCCGGCGCCCGCCGATGCGCCGTTGAGCTTGCCAGGTTGGGCGCGCGCCATGGCCAACACCTCGGCCACGTTCTTGGCGGGCAGGTCGTTGCGCACCACCAGCAGCATGGGATTGATGCCGATCGGCGCCACCGCCGCGAAATCGGTGCGGATGTCGTAGGGCATGTTGCGGTTGAAGGCGGGCGCCACGGTTGTCGAGCCGTTCGACGCCAGCATGATGACGCTGCCGTCGGGCGGCGATTTGGCGCCCGAAGCGGCGGCGATCTCGCCGTTGGCGCCGGCGCGGTTCTCGACCACCACGGAGCGCTTCAGCCGCTCGCCGATGCCGGGCGCCACGATGCGCGCCAGGAGGTCGTTCGGACCGCCGGGCGGAAAGCCGACGACGAGGCGCAGCGGACGGTCGGGAAAATCTACCGCCTGGGCGCGGACATTTGCGTGGGCCAACGGCAGAGCGGCGAGGCCGGTGAGCGCGGCGCGGCGGCGAAGCTTGATCATGCGCAAATTATGCTAGGCTGAATGCGCTTTTGGGAGGAAACAAAATGAAACGCAGGTTTGTTTTGGGGGCGGGCAGCGCCGCCGCGCTCGGCCTTGCCGGCACACCGGCCTGGGCGCAGGCGAAGATCACCGGCGATGTCCGCTTCTTCTGCGGCTTCGCCCCGGGCGGAACCGCCGATCTCCTGTGCCGTATCCTGGCCGACGCATTGAAGCCGGAAATCGGTCAGAACGTCATCGTCGAGACGAAGACCGGCGCCTCGGGCTTCATCGCCAACGAGGCGGTCGCCAATGCCGCGCCCGATGGCCGGACGATCGGCCTCGCAGCCATGGCCGCGCTGTGCGTGTCGCCGGTCATGCCGGGCCAGAAGCTGCCGATCAATGTCGACACGGACTTGACGCCGATCGCCAACATCGCCGGCGTGTACAACATGCTGGTGTTCGGCAAGCACATGAAGATCCGGACCGTGCCCGAGTTGATCGAGGAGGCGAAGAAGAACCCCGGCAAGCTCACCTACGCTTCGGCCGGCAACGGCACCTCCCAGCATCTCGCAGGAGAGCTGTTCAAGAAACTGGCGGGCGTGAACCTGCTGCATGTTCCCTATCGCGGCGGCGCTCCCGCCATCCAGGACATGGTGGCGGGCAATTGCGACATGATGTTCGGCAACATGCCGGAATTCCTGGGCCAGATCGGCGGCGGCGGATTGATCCCCATCGCCTTCGGCTCGCCGCGGGTCTCGCCGCTCTTTCCGAACCTGCCGCTGATCTCGAAATTCCTGCCCGGTTTCGAGGTCGTGAACTGGTTCGCCGTGTTCGGCTCGAAGGGCATGCCGGCCGACATCGTCGACGTCTGGAACAAGGCCCTGCGCGCCGCCGTTGCCAAGCCCGACATGCAGAAGCGGTTCGTCGACAACGGCATGGACGACATCATCAGCTCGCCGGCCGAGCTCAAGGCCACGATCGCCGCCGACCGCAAGAAGTGGGCCGAGGTCATCCAGGCGGCCGGCATACGCGCCGACTAGGACATGCCGCTCGCGACGACCCGGCAGGGCAGCCTGCACTACGAGACTGTCGACCAGGTCGCGCCCTGGCATCGGCCGCGCGAACCCATCCTGTTCCATCACGGGATCGGCGCCAGCGCCGGGATCTGGGCCGGCTGGTTCCCGGCCCTGGCCGACGCCCATCGATTGGTCACCTTCGACATGCGCGGCTGTGGCCGCTCGCACATTCCGGGCGCCGACTTCGCCTGGTCGCTCGATCTCATGGTCGAGGATCTGTTCGCCGTGGCCGATGCCGCCGGCCTGTCGCGCTTCCATCTGGTCGGCGAGTCGATCGGCGGCACGGTGGCGCTGGCTGCCGCGCTGGCGCAGCCCACGCGCATCGCCACGCTCACCGTCAGCAACGGCGCGCATCTCGGCGCCTCGATCCAGCGCGTCGAAGCGTGGCGCCGCCAGCTCGACAACGGCGGGGCAAAGGCCTGGTCCGACGCCTTCATGCGCGACCGCTTCCACGACGATGCCTTGTCGCCTGAACAGCGCTCATGGTTCGCCGCGCAACAGGAGAAGTGGCCGCGCGATTCGATCCTCAATGCCCTTCGCGTGTTGATCGGCACCGACCTTTCCCCGCGATTGAAGGACATCGGCTGTCCGACACTGCTGCTGCATCCCGACGGCAGCCCGTTCATCCCGGTGCCGGTCATGGCCGAGTTGCATCGCCTGCTACCCGATGCCGAACTCAACGTGATCGGCCGATCGCGGCACGGCCTGCCTTACTCCCATGCAGCGCGCTGCGCGTCATTGCTGCGGACTTTTCTCGACGCACATCAGGCCGCTAACGGCTGATCCAGAGCGGCCTCGATCCGATGGTGCCGTAGATCACACTGCCACTTGGTGTCGATGCCATGCCCATGGGGGAGATCGGCAGCCCGGCGGCGACGAAGTCCATGCTCTCTTCATGGCCTTGCTCGGACAAGCGTACGGAAAAGACTTCCTCGGATACGTAGGCTTCGTCGCCCGATCGCAGGCTGGAGAAGTCGGGCATCGTGAAAGCGGCGGGCCCTTCGCGAACCGCGACGGACCGTTGGGAGCGTCCGACGATTTCGAAAGCCTTGCCGACCCTGCGCAACGCCTGGCCACTGGTGACGAAGGGCGAGCGGTCCCGCCACATCTCTTGAATGCTGCCATCGGCCTTCACCATGAAGGCTGCGGCACGTGTGCCGATGCCGCAGCCGTCACGCACGCTGCCGACGACAAGCCAGCCGTCGTCCATGGCAAGTGCGCTTTTCGCGTTGAATCGATCGATCCGGGTCCGGCCGGTTTCCTGCATCGATTCGACGTCGAAGAAGACGATGTCGGCTGCATCGCCCTTGATGCAGATCTGCGGTAGGCCATAGCCATTGACGTGGTCGACCCGGTCGCCCAGCATCAGCTGGCGGTTGACAATCGCAAGGCGTGCCGCGCCGTCGCCTGCCAGGACCCCGAAAGGCAGCGAGATCGTATTGTCAGCAAGTCCCAAGGTCAGGCGGCCGGCTTCCGCGCCCGTGGCGTCGATGCGGCCGACATAGTAATCGGCGCCGGTGCGTTTGCCGACAGTTGGGCCGACCAGCGCGACGGCCATTCGATCGCCACTAACGCTCAAGGCCAGCACGTTCATGCCGCCGCCATCGCTGGGCAGACGGCGAGTCCACAAAACTCTTCCATCGGGACTCAGTTGACGAAGAACCGGCGCACTGATGTTTGAGGGCGGCGGCGAAACCGTGATGTACCCTGCGGCGTAGATCGCCTGGTCGGTTGCAGCCGTCGGTCCCGCGCCGATCTCGAAGTCGCTGACTTCCCATTTTGCGGTTCCGTCCGCGCCCTGACGGCGGATCAGCGACGGCGACCTCTTGCCATTCCACGGGCCGATCGTCGAGCTTGCGACATCGCTGCCGAACGGCGCCGCCGAGAGAATTTCCTCGCTTTTCACCATGTCGATATCGGCGAAGGCAGCCAGATCCCGCGGCGCACCTTGATCTGTTGCGCCGAGCTTCATCGACCCGTCTCCGAGCACGATCAGCGCTGACCAGAACCGCGGATGCATCAAGGGTCGAGGGGACGGGCCATCGAGGTGCTGGCGCATGGCGGTCGCCAGGGCGTCGGCGATCGGCATGGCGCTATCGCCGCGCGCCGCCTGGAACGTGGCGACGATGAGATCCCGCGTCAGCGAACTTTCGATCGGCCAGAGTGCGGCGATCGTCGAGGGCACGCCGGCGATGGTGAAGGCCGTCGACAGGCCCTGGATACCGCTCTCGACGATCGACGCCTCGTATCTCGCCGAGTTGCAGGCAGAAAGGACGACAAGGCGCGTTCGCAGCGAAAGCGCGGCGATCTGCGAGGTCGTGAGCAGCCCATCGTTGAAGACGTCGCCCTTGGGATCGGGTGTCAGCACCAATGACGGTTCCGGGAGGCCCGGCACCTCCTCGCGTATCAGCCCGTGCGTGGCGAAGTGCAGAACGTCGAATTCGGACAGTGGCTGGAGCCTGAAATTCTCCTCGTTGGCGGTGTCGCGCCGCAGGATCCGCACCTTGGACTTCTCGAACAGGCGGCCGACACGCTGCAGCTCCTCCGACGTCTCGGGCAACTCGCCCAGGGATGTCAGCGCGTTGGTTCGCGCCGCGAGAACCGGGTCGCCGACGCCGAGATAGTCCAAAGTGGCGCGCTTGTATTTCGACAGCTTCTTGGTGGCGATGAAGGCGCCGATCGAGCTCGTCTTGATGAATGTATGGTCCCGCACCAGCCAGCGGGCCGCCCGCAGGTCGAAGCCGGCGCCCAGACGCGTCGGTACTTCGGCGAGAAGCGCTCCCGGCGGGATCTGAGCAAGCATGCCTCCCGGTGCGATATGGTAGACGCGGCGGGCGGCGCGCAGGCAGTCCTCGAGACCGCCGAACAGGAGTTTACCCAGCCGAACAGCAGCATTTGCAGGGTACTGGCTGTCGGCTTCGATCGACGGCGGATGCGTGGCCGTCAGCGCATCTCTCAGGAGGCGGACGTCCGTGGCGTCGCTGTCACGCCACCGCTGCAGTGAGGACACGACCCCGTCGGCGCGGACGCAAATCTTGCCGGTGTGATCGAACATTGGAACGTAGAAGACAAGTGCTTCATCCGGCAGCAGCAGTTCTTTCAGCGTGGTGAGGCTCGTCACGAGGCCAGGCTTCCCTTGCTTCGCCTGGTCGGCGAGCGCGGCGCGCAGGCGCCGCTGCTGCTCGGCAAAGTCGCTCGCGGTGTAGACGATGTCGACCAGTCGCTTGACGGTTTCGTCGGAGGTCGGCGTGTCCGGCGACGACAAACGTTTGGCCAGCGCGACGAGCTGCGTCTTCTCCCAGGCCGTGCGCTGGTAGCCGATCATGTGCAAGGCTTGCACCACCCGCTTGCGGTCGTCCGAGGCCTGGATGGCCTGGCTGGCGAGCACGTCGTCGGGGCTGGTCTCTATGGAACGGCTGATGACGATGTGCGCTCCGAGCACGAGCTCATAGTCCGGCGTTCCGTTCGAAAGGGTAGAGGTCAGCGCGAATTCCAGAAGGAGCTGGTCGGTCCAGTAGGGGAGCGGCGAGGCATAGGCCGATTGCCGGTAACGTTGCTGCAGAGTGCTGAGGCGCATCCGCGCCGCGTCGATGACTTCGCGTCGCGCCTCAGGCTTGCCCATTCTCGCCAGCTGCAGCCCGACCGCTGCCTGTCCGAAGGCTCGCACTTCTGCAATCCTTTCGGGATCGGCCGTCCACTTCGGCGGCATCTTCAGGAGCTCGCTCCAGCCCGTCTCCGACCGGTCGTTCAGGAAGAGGCGAACGAACTCTTCGGCAACGGCGAAATTGAATTCGCTCTCATTGGCAAAATGGCCGCGCTTCAGAATCTCGGGCTTGGCGGCCAGCAGCGGGTGCGACTGCAGCAGGTCGTTCACTGCGACACGGTCGCCGCGCATGGCCTCCGTGCCCAGCAGGTAGTTGTACGTGGTTACCTTCAGGTACGCCGCCAGGTCGGGCTTCAGCTGAAGCCGGTCCAACAGCGAAATCGCCAGCCGCAGATCTCGCGACGCGGCGGCGAAGTCCTTGCGATATCCGTTCAGCGTCGCGCGCAGCTGCAGAAAGTCGAAGTTCAGGAGGCTGTCCGGTGGAATCGTCTGAAGGATCGGTTCGGCGGCGGCGACCAGCCTCAAGGCGCGCTCGGCGTCATAGTTCTCCAGGAGCTGGGAGGCGATGCGCACGAGAAGGCGAGGGGCGTCGAAGCGCTCGATCTGCAGTACCAGGGCGCTCGCCAATGCCTTGTCCAGGTAGTCCCGGGACGCCTCGAAATCGAATGCGAGTCGGGACTGCCGGGCAGCCAGGAGCTGGAACTCCGCGAAGAGGACCGGGGCATTGTTGGGGTTTATGACCTCGACGGGGAAGCCTCGATCGAACACATGTTCCCCGGGCCGGAGGCTTCCGGCCATGACGCTGACGTACCAGGCGAGCAAGGTGCGGTAACCGATGACTGACGGATGGACGTCGCCGGCCTTCAGGTTCTTCACGGAGTCATGGGTGAGGAAATGGATGGCGCAGTCGATATCGGACACGGTCACGCACATGTGTGCCGCGAATACGAAGAAAGCTTGCCGGGCGACGGGTGGCGTCGCGTCGAAGGTTTTCTTCAGCGTGTCGACGGCATCGATGTTCCTGCCGTCGGCGACGAGCCGCATGATCCTCTCGGCCGATGCAAGCAGGCCTGCATCTTGAGCTGCAGCCTGTCCGGGAAGCACGGCGACGAGACTCGACAGGAACGCAAGGACGCAGGCCCATCGATGGACGAAGCCCACTGCTCGAATTTTCACGGCTTGACCGTCAACAGGTAGGCGCGGCCACTGTCAGGGAGCGACCCGACCACGGCGCGGATGTCGGCGGTCCGAGGATCCCTCAGGTCGTAGATGCGTACCGGAATGCCATCACCAGCCCCGAGGGCTTCGACTTTCGCGCGCAGGGCGGCATCGACGATCAGCCGCGCGGGCTGTCCGCTCACGTCGCCCGTTGGCGGAAGATAAGGTTCGATCTCGCGTGCAACGGCGGCCGATGGCGTGGCAGCCGCCGACAGCACACTCTTGAGGATGCTTGCCGGCATTTCGATGTCCCGGAAACGCTGGTCGGTCGGCGGAGCCGGCGATGTGCCCGTCCCGCGCATCCGAATGTCGGACGCCTCGAACAGCGGGCTGCGATCGTTGATCGTCACCATCGCCACCTGCAATGGGCCGCCGCCGCTCATCATCTGCCGCAGCATCGGCATTCCGGCGACGACCAGGATCGACGCCAGCGCCGCGGCACCGGCGATGCTGGTCCATTGCCGGCGGCCGAGCGAGCGCCACCAGGCGCCGATCGCTGAAGCCTTCGGCGGCACCGTTGCCTTGAGGATTTGTGCGGTGAGTGCCTGGGGAACCGCCGGACCCTCGCTGGCGGCAGCTTGCAAGCGCCGCTCGAGAACGCGCTCCGCCGCCAGAGTGTTCTGTCTGACGAGTGCGGCCGCACGCTCCGCGTCGTCAGGCGCGAGCCGGCCTGCGACCCAGTCGTCGAGCAGCCGCTCCTGGTCTGCCGACAGCACAATGGCGTCGCGCCCGCGATTCGACAGGACGGCCAGCATCACCTGGTCAACGGCCTCCGGTTCGTCGCTTCCGTCGGGCGGGCGAGCGTTCATGGTTTGATCCTACCATCAATCGACAGGACGGCCCCAGTCGGCATGTCGTTACGCCCGGTCCGGAAAGAATTCCGGCGCCAGCTGGCGTACCTGCGCCAGATAGCGCGCCTGCGCCCGCGACATTGCGGTCCGCAGCGTCCCCGCCGACAGTTTCAGTCGGCTGGCGATGGTCTCGTTGTCGAGGTCGCGATGCAACCGGTCGCAGACGAGCCTGCGGTCCCTGGCTTCGAGCACGGCCCAGGCACGGACGCCGATATGCCTCAGCTCCTTGAGCTGGGTTGCCGCGGTGATCGTCTCGCCCTCGGCGCCGGAGAGCGGCTCCAGCTCCATCGTGCCGCCGACCGCTTCTTCGCGCATGCGCTTGGACCGGTGGAAGTCGGTCACGAAGTTGCGGATCACGCTGGACAGGTAGACCGGCAGCGAGCTGCCGCGCTGCCAGAGCTGCAGGGCACGGAAGCCGCTCTTCAGCAGACGTTCGAAGAAGGCCTGGAAGATGTCGTCGACATCCTGCCCTCCGGTGCGGGAACGGATGCAGTGATAAATCAGGCGGCTATGACGGTTGTAGAATGCGTCGATCGCACCCGGGGCGCCCCGCAGGACATTGTCGACCAGTTCGACATCCGAAAGCTCCGTCGGGGGCAGCGGCGATTTCGCCAAACACGTTTCTCCCTGAGTTGCGACACTCTATTCCACTGCACGGTCGGTCCTCAATGCACTCAGTATGCTTGTTCGTGTAGCGGTTGTGCCGCTTGCGACCATGGTCGGATATGACTTTCCTCGACACTCCTACATCGGGCTGATATCCGTTCGCGCCTGCCTCCCGGGAGAGGATGGCAACAACGCAAGAGGGAACAATGAGACGCCGCGTATTGGCTGCTGCCACTGCAATTACATTCGCCCTGGCTGCGGCCCCCAGCTTCGCCCAGGAAACACTCACCGTGTGGTGGGTGAAGGGCTTCTACAAGTCCGAGGACGAGGCGCTTTACGCCGCCATCAAGAAGTTCGAGGCCAAGACCGGCGTCAAGGTCGAGCTCTCGCAGTACGCGGTCCAGGACATGAACGCCAAGTCGGTGGCCGCGCTCGACGCCGGCACGCCGCCGGACATCGCCTACTCCGACACCTATGACGTTCAGACCGCCGGCAAGTGGGCGTTCGACGGTAAGCTCGAGGACATTTCCGACGTGATCGGTCCGATGAAGGACCGCTTCGCGCCCGTCACCATAGAGACCGCCTTCCTGTGGAACGACGTGGCCAAGAAGAAGGCCTACTACGGCTTCGCGCTGAAGCAGCAGACGCTGCACATCCAGTACTGGAAGGACATGCTGGCCCAGGCCGGCTTCAAGGAAAGCGACATCCCCGGCGACTGGACCGCCTACTGGTCGTTCTGGTGCGACAAGGTGCAGCCCGCGCTGCGCAAGGCCACCGGCCAGCGCATCTACGGCATCGGCAGCCCGATGGGCGTGGAATCGACCGACTCGTTCCAGTCTTTCCTGAGCTGGGTCGACGCCTACAACGTCAAGCTGGTCGATGATTCGGGCAAGCTCCTGGTCGACGATCCCAAGGTCAAGGAAGGCCTGGTCAAGGCGCTCAAGGACTACACCGACGTCTACACCAAGGGCTGCACGCCGCCGTCGTCGACGACCTGGAAGGACCCCGACAACAACGTCGCCTTCCACAACAAGACGACGGCGATGACACACAACTACACGATCTCGATCGCCGCCAAGTGGCTGGACGACGCCAACAACGAGTCGCTCACCCCCGAGCAGCGCGCCGCCGGAAAGAAGGCGTACGACGAGTTGATCGCGACGGCAGGCTTCCCCAAGAAGCCGGATGGCTCGCCGATGGTCTACCGCACCGCGGTGAAGGTCGGCGTGATCTTCGCCGGCTCCAAGAACAAGAAGCGGGCCCGCGAGTTCCTGGCGTTCATGCTCGAGGAGGACAACCTCCGTCCCTACGTCGAAGGCGCGCTCGGCCGCTGGTTCCCGGTGACCAAGGCGAGCCAGGAGAGCCCGTTCTGGCAGGCCGACAAGCATCGCAAGGCGGTCTACGACCAGTTCAAGGCCGGCACGACGCCGTTCGAGTTCACCAAGAACTACAAGTTCACCATCCTGAACAACGAGAACGTCTGGGCCAAGGCGATGAACCGCGTGGTCAACGAGAAGGTCTCGGTCGAGAAGGCGGTCGACGAGCTGATCGCCCGTATCAAGCAGGTGGCCGGCTGATCCTGCCTCACGTGGGTAACGCGTAGTGACGGCAACGACGACGATCGACGAAGCGGCCCGCCCCAAGCCACGGCCGGGGCGGGCCGGCTTTGCCGTGTCGCAGAAGCAGGCCTGGGCCCTGCTGTTCACGGCGCCCTACGTCGCGATCTTCCTGGGCTTCGTCGTCTTCCCGGTGGGCTACGCCTTCTGGCTGGCGCGCAGCCCGCAGCTCTATGTCGAGCTCTGGCACGATCCCATCTTCCTGCGCACGGTGGTGAACACGCTGGTGTTCCTGGTCGTGGCCATCAACATCAAGATGGCGATCGCGCTGTTCCTCTCCGGCTTCTTCGCCCAGAAGCGCTGGTGGGTGAAGATCCTGGCCGTGCTGTTCGTGCTGCCGTGGGCGGTGCCCTCGATCCCGACCATCCTGTCGGTCCGCTTCCTGCTCAATCCCGAGTGGGGCGTGATCAACACCCTGATCTTCAAGCTGACGGGTGACGACGGCCCGAACTGGCTGAACGACCCGACATTGGCGCTGTCTCTCTCGATGGTGGTCCATATCTGGAAGTCTCTGCCGTTCTGGACGCTGATCCTGTTGGCCGGGCGCCTCGCCATTCCGCACGAGCTTTACGAAGCCGCGTCGGTCGACGGCGCCGGCGCCTGGCATCGCTTCCGCTTCATCACCTGGCCGTCGATCAGCACGCTCTACGTGACCTGCACCTTGCTCTCGATGATCTTCACGGTGGGCGACTTCAACAGCGTCTACCTGCTGACGGGCGGCGGGCCGGCCGACCTGACCCATGTGCTGGCGACCTTGGGCATCCGCTATCTCAGGCTCGACCAGGTCGGGCTGGCCATGGCTTCGATCGTGTGCGCGCTGCCGCTGATCCTGCCGCTGGTGTACTTCATGATGCGGCGGCTTTCGCGATGACGATGCGTAAATTCATGCGCGGCGTCAGCACCGAGGCCGCCCTGCTGCTGGTCGGCATCCCGGTCCTGCTGTGGACCTTGATCCCGATCTACCACATGTTCCTGTTCGCGGTTTCGCCCAAGGATGCGGCGTTCTCCGGCCAGCTCTGGCCGACCAATCCGACGGTGCGCAATTTCGAGATCGTATTCAGCCAGAAGCACCACTTCCTCTACAATTTCTGGCTGCAGATGTTCAATTCGCTGGTGATCTCGGTCGGCACGGCGGTGCTGACCTTGATGATCGCCAGCGCCGCGGCATTCGCCATCAGCCGGCTGCGCATGAAGGGTGGGCGCCTGGTGATGAACTTGGCGCTCCTGACCTACTTCATCCCGGCCGCCTTCCTCGCCGTGCCGATGTACAAGACCATGGGCATGTACGGCCTGCTCAACAACGACTGGGCGCTGGTGCTGGCCATGGTGACGGTGGCCTCGCCCTACGCCATCTGGATCCTGCGCCAGGCGTCGGACAAGCTGCCCGTCGAACTCGACGAGGCCGCCCTGATCGACGGAGCGTCGCCGTTCCAGCTCTTCCGCCTGATCTACATCCCGCTGATGGTGCCGTCGCTGATCGCCGTCGGCACCTACGCGCTCCTGCTGGCGTGGAACGAATATCTCTACGCCTTCCTGCTGCTGTCGCGCGAGACGGCGATCACGCTGCCCGTGGCGCTGGGCAACTTCCTGTCGGCCGACGATTCGCCGTGGGAACTGCTGATGACAGCGGGGTTCATCTACGCCCTGCCGCCTGCCGCGATTTACTACGCCTTTCGCAAGTACATGTCGTCCGGCCTGACGGCCGGGGCGGTCAAAGGCTAGAACGTTTTCCAATTGGCTGGAACCGTATGCGATTCCAGCCAATTGGCATTGTGTCGACGATTGGCTGCGCCAGGCCAAGTAGGCGCCGCCGGCGGCGGTCTGCCGCTCGATCACCTCAGTCTCCCCCACCAGGCGCACGGCGCCGGGCCTCTAGTAGCGCGCGATCATGAACGATGCTTCCTTCTGAAGAGCGTCAGCACACCCGCGGGCCCAGCGCCTTGAGCTGCGCCATCGCCTCGCGATGCGCCGCCCCGGCGGTGAAGTGCGACGCCTTGGCCGAGGTCATCAAGGCGCTGCGAAAGGCCCGTGGCGAGAAGGAGCCGACGAAATGACCATCGGCCGCTATCTCCTCATCATGCTGGCCGTCCTGGGGCTACTGGCGATCGTTGGGCGGGGTGAGGCGCACGACGTCTACCAGGACCGGCAGCGTCCCGATGGTGGCGGGTCGTGCTGCAACGATCAGGACTGACGCCAACTCGCGCCTTCCTCGGTGACGACGGCCGCTGGCGGGCCTGGGATGGCCCCGGACGCTCTACTTCACGCCGGTCTACGGCAACGGTGATCCGAACCACGAGAACACGAAGTTCTTCAAGTGGTCGCCAAGCGGCGAGATCAACCTCGGCACCGTCAATCGCGCCGCGTGGGAGCACATGAAGCTCGGAGCCGAGTGACTACGTCGACTTCACGATGGCGACGCCGCCGCCGGAAGTGAAGCCGGCCTACTGAAATCGCGATGCGCCTGCCACCGTCGATCCTGCCAGTCCGCGACGGGCAGGGCGTACGCAGGCCATCTCCTCCCTCGCGCGATGAGCGCCACCTGTGCCGCCGGCCCTTCGGGGTCGGCGGCTTTTTCGTTTTGGTGCTCCTTGCAGGCAGCCGATGCCGGAGCTCAACTGAGCGGAGTTCGGAGTCTATCTCGTTTCGCGCTCCGTGCTCCTGGCGGGTTCAGGCACCGGATCTGGCTGTGGTACCCCGAGTCTACGTGCCAACGGTATCGCTCGTTGGAGAAACCTGTCGATGTAGCTCGGTGACCTCTGAAGAAGCGGCGCCCGGATTGCCTGCTTGTATTGCCGGTGGCCAAGCGGCGTCAGATGCCAGACGTCCTTGAAGCGCTCCGCCAACTTGAACTGGACAAGTCGTTGCGCCAATTTCGCATCTACCTTCGGAGATTGGTTGGCGATTCGGCACAGCTCAATCTCTTCTTCCGGCGTTAGCTTACGCATGGCGTACAGCCCTCGCTTTGTCGTGAGCGGGAGCGCGGAGCATGCTTGCCGATACCCGCCGTCTCTCAGCCGCCGACGCTCATAGGTGACGAGCCGACGATGCAGCAAGTGTCCAAGGGGTTGCAACGCCTTATGGGGCCTGCTGTACGCATTTTGTAATGTTCGCCTGGGCCGGGCTTCGAGAGACCGGCGAGGCGTAGGCCCGAGCCGCCTTCGCGACCGTCGAAAAGGTTGCCACCTCCAACGCTGCCGGAACTCGACACGGGCCGGGCTCGGATAGAGTGCGCGTTGCGGCCTGCGAGAAGTCCGGCGAGCCGGTGGCGGCGTCATCGGGCGCCTGGTTGTCGTAAGAAGCTCCCCCCGTCCTGAAGTGTCCCTAGCTACCCCTTCGGCTGCCGTGCACCCGATGACTTGCCGATCTTGCCCCCGAGTGCACGCCAACCTCCTTGATTTGCGTCAACTCCTACCGGACAAGGGGCAAAGAGCTTCGCGGTATTCGAAAAGACTACAGCCCGTCCTGGAAAACACTGTGCGACACGCCCGTCATAGCCAGGACGAAAATCAGCCATGCGAAAGGTCTTCACTGCCCAGTTGCGAGCGCCGGTACTCTGTCAGCCCCTTGGACCGTAGGTGACCCCCAGTCACCTGCGCATTCGGTCAAGGGAAGCCGGCCGGACCTGTCGTACTCCGGGGTACTGGCCGGCTTTTTCTAACGTGACCACCGCTGGACGCTCACCGTCATGCCGTCACAATTCATAGACAGGGTTGGGCCGGACGTCGACACATCTGCCGCACAACCAATGGAAAATCGAGCTGCGCATTATCGATTAATTGCGGCCGGTGTACGGGCCAAGGCCGACAATTCACCAGACAAGCGAACCCGGCAGGGCTTGCTGATGGCTGCCGAGGTGTGGGAAAGGCTCGCCATGCTCGCAGAAAGGGCAGTCCCCCCATCTCTGCAAGCAGACACTCGCCATCTCAATACCTAAGCCAAGTGACTTCACTCCGACCGCCGCCGCTACACTACCCAATGTGGGAACGACCTCAGCCACCCAAATGGATCAAGCCACAACTCACGCCTGGTGGACGAGGCACCGGCTGGCGATGGCTGGGTTCACGAGATCAACTACGACGGCTATCGCTGCACGCCCGCATCGATGCCGGTAAGGCGACGTTGCTCACCCGCACCGGGCTCGATTGGTCGCGCCGCCTTCGATCTTCTTTTCCTGAACGGCAACGACACGGCCCAGCTGCGGCTGGTCGACCGCAAGGCTTGTCTGCAGCGCCTCTTCAAGCGGGAGATTCCGGGGCTGCGCTACAGCGAGCACGTCGCCGGCAACGGTCCTCAGTTCAGGGCGCAGGCCTGCAGGCTGGGCCTCGAGGGCGCGATTTCGAAGCGGGCCGATCAGCCCTACGCCCCTCGTGACCGCGGGATCTGGGTGAAGTCGAAGTGCCTCAACCGCGAGGAGTTCGTGGTGGTGGGCTGGACCGATCCCGAGGGCAGCAGGTCGCAAATCGGTGCGCTGCTGCTGGGCCACTACACCGACCACGGTCGGTTGCTCTATGCCGGCCGCGCCGGCACCGGCATGACGGAGAAGGAGCTCCGGCGGTTGGGGCGTGCTGTCACCGCTGCATGTTTCCAAGATGCCGCTCGCCGAGCCGCCGCCGCGCGACAGCCGATTCGGCTCGCCGCTCAAGCTGTCGCGCGTGCACTGGGTGCGGCCCGAGCTGGTCGTCGAGGTCCTACCTGACCTGGACTGGGGACAACCTCCTGCGGCAGGTCTCCTATCAGGGGCAGCGGGAGGACAAAACCAGCACGACAGGTCGTACGAACTATTCCCCACCCTCGCCGGCGTTGATGGCGCTCGGCGGACGCATCGCCGATGCCAGGGAGCCCAAGGTCTCGCACACTGCCCTTACCCCCTCCTCGATCGATGGGTCCGCCAGGTTCTGGGTCGCCAAAATGCGGTCGCTCAGGGTATCCGCTCGATCGCGTGCGCGCTCCACCAGATCGACAACTTCCTGAGGGAAAGAGACGAGCGGGGTCGCTTTGAAGCTGGCCAGCCCTTCGAGCAGCATCACGCGGGCGATATCGTCCCTAGGGAAGGTCAAGGCTCGGTGGCATGCAAACTCCACTGCCTGCACCGCGTCCGCCGCGTTCATTCAAGCCCCGTTTCTCACGGCTCGTGAACGACTGTGCCTCAATTTGGTTCCGATCTTCCGCAGCAGCCCGACGTTCTGAATCGCCGTCGCGCATGTGCGGAGCGGAAATCCGGTCTCCCCCAGAGGGCGTCCGACCTGCTACTCTAAAATGGAGAGACGTTCAAACGGGGATGGACCGTGCGGTGTTACTTCATGCGAGCGGGCCGCATCGAGAACGTGGAATTGCTAAAGGATGGCCCAGACGAGGAACTGATCAAGCAGGCCAAGCACCTGTTCCAGGAACATAACGCCGACCAAAAGTATGACGGGTTCGAGATTTGGAGCGGAAAGCGGTTCGTCTATCGGGAACCGAATTAGGCAGTTTCGCGGAACCGCTTTCTCACAGTCGTTTCTGGTGAACATCCCATTGGAAACGTCGATGCCACACCAAAAAAGCCACGGGGAGACAACGCGTCGCCCGGCACAAAAGCGCATCCTCTGAGCGATTTCGGGATCAAGGTATTGCGCAGGCTGGTAAACAGCCAGCGCGTATTGGTATCATCACATCTCAGGCGCTTGGAAATGGCTGGGCTCATCCAGGATGGACCGCGCGGCATTTCCCTGACAGCCGAGGGTCGGCACCGGGCCAGCCAGGTGGTGCGGCCGGTGCCGCATGCTCGCAGCAGGGGTTAGGATTCTTTGGCCTGTTGCCGCTCCATGCGATCTGCCTCGGCTTCGAGTGCATCTGCCTGGAGCAACAGGGCGTCACGCTCCGCAATTATGGAAATGTGCGGGGCAGCCTTTCTCAGAAAGGCTGCGCGCTGTCGATTGGCCTGGGCCTTGTGTATCCACCAGTATCTGTCGGGCACGACAACTCACGCTTTAAGCCAGGAAAATGGCGATTAATGCCGGCCGTCGAGAGATAGTTGCTGTGAAGCGCTGATTTCAGCCCTGGACTGCAGCGCTTACGGTTTGACCACCTCGTTCCCCTTGCAACTTCGGGCCCCACCGTGCGTAGTTTGACCATCGCCGGCTCGTTCCCTGAGCGTCGGCGGCTGAGAGACAGCGGCATCCAAGTCAAGAATGTCCCGCGCTCCCGCTCACTCGAACGTGACGGAGAGCGCATGAAGACCGCTCTGGAATGCCTCCATAAGGCTGCGCACTGCGAGGCGATGGCGCGGGCTTGCAGCGATCCCATAGACGGTGGAATGCTTCGGGAGACGGCCAGGCACTGGCGCACCCTCGCCAGGGCCGCCAAAGCCCCGCTCGCTGATACGGCGCTCATTGGGTCAACCTCTGGTTACCGGGCCGTAGCGTGGGGCACTTGCGCATGAACTTCGATCGGAACCGGTTCGCCCGCCTGGAGGCTGAACGAAAGCAACTGCTCGCTGACTTCAAAGAGCAGTGGGAGATGCTGGAGCGCGGCCGTCGCCGCCTTGAATCGCTGTTGGACAGTTCCAGTCGCACACTCTCCAGGTCGGAAGATCTGCTTGGACGTCCAGTCTATGGCGAGCCGCCGCGGGTAATGTCCGGCAAGGGGAGCAACAGGCGCAAAAGGCTGCTCAGCTTGGGCTTCGTCAACTGACTTTCCGGAACGCGACGCGGGCCGCAGCGCTTGTTGCTCATGGCGAGCCTGAGCAATTTCGATCTCGCAAGCTGGCGAACGGTGAATCCGTATCGATACCATTGCATCTCAGGCTGCGTCTCGAACTGGCCCGGGTCATACGCGACGGAGCCCGCGGCATTACACTGACCGAAGAGGGTCTGCGCCGTGCCTTTGAAGGAGCACCTGTGCGCATCACCTCTAATGTTGCGGCTCGCCGATCGCCGCGTTCGTCGGGCTGCGAATTGCTCAAACCATCGCAACAGTTCTCCGGAGGCCTGACTCGAGGCCGGCGCGCACTACATCCGTTGGTTCTCAATCCGTTTCGCCTCCCGCCAGATCGCCTTCGCCACCGGAGAGGCACTGCGTTCGACCCATTAATCCATGCAAAATGGCGAGGCTCTTGCGGCCTACACGGGGGATGCTGGCGAGCTCCAAGGCATCAGCTAACTGGAGGTCATCCACTGTGAGGAAACCCGCGTTCGCCAAGGCCCGGGCAGCGCCAAGTGGCAGACCCTTGCGCTCCCAGGCCTTCGACGCCAGCCAGTATTCTTCGAATGACGAAGGTTTGCGCCTGATGTCGGACAACTCGCCCTCAATCTCCGTCGGCAGCCAAAGCGGCCTGGATCCAGCCAACGTCGTGCATGCCGAGTCGGTTGTCAGACTTCGAAGAAATTACCGCCGCCTGATTCCCCCGGGAAAAACTGCCGGCCGCGCGGGTTGGCGGAGATGGGACGCCAGCGACATGGTTCGCTGGTCGGTGGCGATATCGAACATGGATCAGCGCTGCCCACCAACTCGACGCAAGCCGCACAAGGCGAAAAATCAGCTTGCACATGTTGCCGTCGTACCTGATGCCGGCGTTGAGACGCTCGGGGGTGTGTGGGACCCCCTCGGGTGCGGGCTGGACTGGTGTACGGAGGCATACCGGGCCGGCCCGCCCCAACCGTTTCGGCGGCGTATCCGACGCCCGGGCCCAATGCGCCGCAGGGCGGGCAAAGCAGTCTTTGATCTGTCCATCGTCGAGGGTTACGACGGCCCTCAGCCACTGGACTGACTAGGCTACCCGAGCCGACGTCCCTTCAGCACATCGAGCGCGGCAGCCGTTTAGTGCGCCGTGTCGTCCGCCGTAGCCGGTGCGCCGATCTCGTCGGCGAGCTTCTGCAGGTCCTCGCCGAACGCTTTCACGCCGTCCATGCCGACGTTGCTGCGCAGGACGACCTCGCTGTCCGGAGTCGCGGCGACCAGCAGGTGCGGAACATCGAGCCCGGCTTCCTCCAGGCGCCGCCGGGGATGTCAGCGGCGCCGGCGAGAGCGCCTGCCGTTCGTTGGCGTGCTGCTGGCCGCTCCACTCCTCGAGGGGGGCGGCCATGGCCGGTCGGCTACGCGCGGGAGATGTATGTAGCGTCGAGCTCGGTCGCGCCGGCGACTACGGCGTCGACGTAGGCGGCCAGCGGCAGGGCGCGCGGGTTGGAACCCCTGACGACGTCGTCGATCTTGAGGGCGAAGCCGTCGGCCAAGGCGGGCGCAGAGTGGCTGTGCCGCTCCGGCAGTGGTGCGGGCCACTGCGGCCGCTGCCTGGCCACCGGCCAACCTGCCGCCCTGCTGGGTATCAGGGCAGAATCATTATTCGTGCAAATTTCAGGAGGTCCACCGCAACTTGGTGGTACGGAAGATCCCTGTTTGCCATGCGGTAGCGCTGACGCGCTCGGCATCTGGAAGAGGCCGCAGATGTTGAGCGACCATTGGTCATAATAGTTCACGGCAAGTGCTGCGACGACGAACCCGATATACGTCGCCGGCGGCGGCGATCGGTTCGCGCGATATCGGTCAAGGGAGCCTGTCTAGCTTCGCTTCTCCAGTCCCGCCATGAAGGTCCTGAGCCGCGGCGCCCACTTCGCCGCGTCGAGGCCCGAGGCTGAGTGGCCGAGGTCGCTGTCGATCTCGAAGTAGTCGGCGCTGATGCCGGCCGCCTTGAGCTTGGCCATGACGTCTGGCGCGATCGACGGCGGGAAGAGCTTGTCCGTGCGCGACAGCACGTAGAGGACCTTGGCCTTGATCTTCGGCATGTCCTTCTCTGCGTCGAAGTGCACCGAGGCCTTGCGCAGCACGACCAGGGAGTTGGCGTCGAACACCTTCGACCAGCTCTCGGCGCGCCGCTTGATCTCAGCCTCGCGCGCCTCCTTGTCGGGGAACTTGGGCGAGAGCTGCTCGTCGATGCCGTAGCGCTTCAGCGTCGCGACGCGCATCTCCGTGAGGGTGCCGGTGACGCCGCCCTTGTCGTAGTAGTGGCCGCCGTTCCAGTTGGGATCCTTGGCCAGGATATCGACCAGCGACTTCACCGCCGCCTCGCCGCCCGAGCCCTTGGGCGCGCTGACCACGGCCACCAGCCCGTCCATGAAACCGGGATGGGTGACGCCCCACTGGAAGGCCTGGTAGCCGCCGAAGGACGGTCCAGCGACCGCGACGAGGTGCTTTACGCCGAGCCCGTCGAGCAGAGCCTTCTGGGCGTTGACGATGTCGACCAGGGTGACGTCGGGGAACTCCGGCCCGTACGGCTTGCCGGTCGCGGGATTGATGAAGGCCGGGTTGGTCGAGCCGAAGGACGAGCCCAGCATGTTCGACGACACGACGAACAGCCGGTCGGTGTCGATCGCCTTGCCGGGCCCGACCAGCCCGTCCCACGAGCCTTCGGCGCCGTTCGCGCCGGAGCGGCCGGCCATGTGCTGGCTCGACGTATAGCCATGCGTCAGCAACACGGCATTGCGTCCGTCCGGCGCCAGCGTGCCGTAGGTCTCGTAGGCGATCGTGACCTCGGGCATCACGGTGCCGCTTTCGAGACGGAAATTCCTGATCTTGAAGGTGTCCTTCTTGGTCTTCAGGGGATCGCCCTGGGCCTGGGCGGCTCCTGCCGCGAGCGAGACGAGGGGCAAGGCGGCGAGGAAGGGGCGGCGGCCTAGCGAGACGGGCATGCGGTCCTCCTTATGTCAGGCCGATTGGATCAGGTGCTCGCCGGCATCGCAACAGGAAGCGTGATGGGTTGCGCGCTCGAGGGTGGCGGACCGTTGCCTGTGGCGAGCCTCCCGCTCGGGTTGCTTCCGTGGTAGTCATTGGGAATGGCGATGCACTACTTCATTGATTCGAGGCGGCGCCTGGTTTCCGTTACGGCAGAGGGCGGCATCACGCGTGCCGATGTGGATGCGTATCTGGAAGCGGTAATTGGTGCTGGGGCTCTCGAGTATCAAAAGCTTTTCGATTGGCGTGCCGGGACACCAGCCATGGATTTCCCCGAGGTGATGTCGGTGGTTGCGGAAGCCAGAAGCCATCATGATCGCCCGCATGGTGCCTTGGCGATAGTATTGTCGGAACAGCAGAGGCAAAGCGATGCGCTTGCGCGAGTGCTTGGTGTCCTGCTTTCGGCGCGCCGCCCAATGCGCGTTTTTTCCAGCGTAAGGACTGCGCGCCGCTGGTTGGAAGGCAACGCAGCGTCAGTCTCCTAGGCCACGTTGCGCAAACTGCGCTGCCAGCAGTGCCGCGCACGCCAAACCGGACAGCCACGTCGCCAGGGAATACTCGCGCGAGTTCACGTTGAGCTCGACCTGCGCTGCGCGTTCCGCGGCGTCAAGTGAAGAAATTGGCGCGGAAGCCTGGCGGCCGGTGCCGGGACTCCGTGAGCAGCGGCGCGCGGCGGCGGTTGTAGATCGCATTGACGGCAGGACCTCCGGCTCACTGCCGCGGCACAGAATCCTTTCTTCGCGCGGGCCCGGATGCCAGCCTGCGATGTGCGGTAAATCACATTTGCGCCGCGCAAACTTCGCCAGAGTAGCGGCTGCGGTAACGTGACATTGCCGCCATGGGAAGGGGTGCTGACATGTTCGTCGTTCGCCGCAGTCGCGGCCGGATCACGCCAGCCTATCTGGATGCGCAGTCTCCCGGGCAGGAGTGGCTGCCCCTCGACAGCCGTTCGCTGCAACACTTCCTTGCTGCAGCGCCTGCCTGCTCTCCAGCGCGGAGCCGAACGCTGACGCCTCGGCGCTAGCGCCGTATTGCGCGAGGCCTCTTTCTGGCAGGCGCGCTCCACGCAAGTGGAGGTTTACGAGCGGCTTCCACCTCTCCAAAGGTTAGGGAGAACGAGGGGGCCTTGAAGGGAGGATCTCATGGGCCGGCTGGTCAGACAGGGCTGCAAGGGCGAGGACGTCCGTGCCATTCAGGACGTGCTGAACTTCCACATCCGCCGCCTTGTCCCTTTGGTGGTGGATGGCGACTTTGGCCCGCGGACCCATGCACGCGTGGTCGAGTTTCAGAAGGCGAACCAGCTGACGGCGGATGGAATCGTCGGGCCACGGACGATGGCCAAGCTGTTCGAGGAAGAGCAGCTGCCGATCACGCTCGCCCTTGTGCCGCAACAGGGAGTGCCGCAGCAGGGACCGACGTTCGGTGGGCCGCCGCGCGGCATCCAGCCGCCGCGTCTGATCCCGCCATTGACATTGCCGCCGCTGACGCCGCCAGTCGTGACGCCGTTTTTCCTTCCCCCCGATTCGCTCTCCCGCATCCCGGTGCTGACCCCAGCGGGCCAGACCGTGAGCTTCCTCACGACGGTGCCGGTTCGCAACGATCCGGTCGATCCGGCGACGCGCAGCTTCAATGAGATCATGCGGCTCCTCGATCACCTGCCGCCGTCGTTTCCTTTCCGCGGGGCGATCATCGGCGCCGTGCCGAGGCCCGTCCCGAAAGTCGGGCCTCTCGAGCTCGACCCGGTTTCGCCCATGAGTTTCGGCTTCCAGTGGGGCGTCAAGCCGGTGTTCGACCTCAAATCGATGGGCCCGCCCATTCAGTTCGCCGTGGGCGGTGCCGTGAATGCCCGCTACGTCCTGAAGCTGGTCGACAAGCCCGGCGCAACGGTGCCTCAGCTCGGCCTGTTCGTGCAGGGCGACTTCAGGGGCACGATCGATTGGACGAGCCAGGCCGCAGAATCGCGACCGCAGATCGACCTAAAGGGCTCGATTCTCGGCGGCCTCCAGGGCCGCTTCTAGGGTTCATTCGGCCGAAAAAACTCCGTCCGGGGCGGGAGAAAGCCTGAAGCCGCCCCTGCACCTCGACCGCGCGCCTGAGGCGCAGAGCGTTTTTCCCGGCCTGCCCAACGGCGCGGAATCGTCAGGCGCGCGCCGGCACCGCGACAGGCAGCATGACGGTGTGCGCCGCAAGCCGGGCGCGATCGGCCTCGGGCCGGATGAACAGCAGGCCGATGATGCCGCCCGCCAGCAGGAGCCCGCCCAGGATGACGTAGCTCTGCTCGTAGCCCGCGAGCGGTGACGATGCGTTCTGGATGACGGCGCCCATGGCGAGCGGGGCGATGACGCCGGCCAGAGTGACGATCGAGGAGGTGATGGCGAGCATCGCGGCGCGCTGGGGCTGCGGCGTCAGCTCGCTCACGATCATCGGCGTCACGACATAGATCGTGCTGCCGATAGCGGCGCCGACCACGAGGAAGGCCACCTTGAGGCCGGGCGTCGGCATGCTGCCGACGAAGGGCAGGATGCAGCCGCCCAGGGTCACGGTGGAGGCCGCCAGCACGCCGCGGCTCAGCCGGCTCGAGACGCCGGCCTTCTTGAGGCGCTGCGACAGCCAGCCGCCCGTCAGCACCACGCACATGCCGAAGATCCACGGCAGGATGGTGAGGTTGCCGCCGACCGTCTGGCTGTAGCCCAGGCCGTCGACCAGGTAGGAGGTGAACCAGGTGAGGCCGAGCGCCAGCCCCCAGTAGCTGGCGAAGCCCGCGCAGCAGGCGGCGACGATGCTGGGGCAGGTGAGCAGGCGGCGGTAAGGGATGCGCTCGACCATGCCCTCGGCGGCATTGACCGGCTGGTCGACCAAGGTGCCCTCGCGGCCGAAGATCAGCCAGAGCACCACCCAGGCAAAGCCGGCAATGCCCAGCGCGCCGAACGCCCAGTGCCAGGAATGGTTGACGATGATCCAGTTAAGCGTCGGCACGGCGATGATGACGCCCAGCGCCGAGCCCTGGGCGATGATCGCCGTCGGCACGCCGCGCAACTGGTCGGGAAACCACTTGTAGATGGAGTGCAGCGCGACCGGCGCGGCCGGCCCTTCACCCGCGCCCAGAATGATCCGGCAGGCGATCAGCATTTCGAACGTGACCGTGCCCAGCATGGGGAACTGCACGAGCGACCAGATGATCGCCATGACCAGAAGCGTGTGGCGGGTCTGCACGCGATTGGTGATGAAGCCGACCACGACACCCGAGATCGCGAACAGGAAGAAGAACGACGAGCCGAGCAGGCCGAACTGCTCGGGGCTGAGCTTCAGGTCGGCCATGATCGGCCGGGCGGCCAGGCCGACCACCACCTTGTCGGCGAAGTTGATCAGCATGAACAGGAGGAGCAGGGCAGTCATGCCCCATGCACCTCTGAGGGGCCGCAGCTGCTGATCGGTCACGTCTCGGTTCCTCCTGCGCGCATGAGACAGGAGCAACGTCCAATAGACAAGGGGAGAGGGCGAGCCGCAGCATGGAAACATGCGGGCGGAGTGCACGCGCGTACCAACGAGCTGGTCCGGCTGGAGAAGATCCCCAATCCAGGAAAATTCCTTCGAAGCCGGTCACGACCGGCCGGCGAGTTCCGTCTTCCAGACGAGAACAGCGTGACGACTGACCCAGGAGCGAAACCATGTTCGTTCGACTGTGTCTGCTGGGTGCTCTGGCCATCGGCGCTGTCGCCCTGCCCGCCAACGGCGATGACGGCACGACCACCAAATGGGCCGCCACCGGCGATGGTCAGCTGGTGACGGCAAAAGCGCGTGGCGGCAAGCCTCCGAGGGGCTATCGCGGCTCGCCGCCTTGCGGCTACATCATCCCGTGCTGAACGCGTGATTGGCCGAACGCGCTCGGCTTCATAAGGGATTCGAGGGAACGATAGGGAACGATGAGCGGGTTTCGAGAGCTCAACGTCAAGGTGCATATTCCAGTGTCCGCGATTGACCAGATGAACTGCCAGGCCGCCGACCGCCAAATACACAACAAACGCTTGTTCGTACTCCAGCGGCGCCGCACTGCAGTTTGCGGCCCAAGTGTCCTTTTCGGGGATCGCCTCTCCATCCGCGTAGTATCCGCGGTTCCACCCGTCAACAATATCGCCGGCTGCCGGTTGTCCGAACGGGACCGCAACCACCACGGCAAGCAGGATCGAACAACAAATTCTGGTCATGCGAGCTCGAATGTCGCCAGTGACAACAATGCGGACATGAGCCGACCCCGGCGAATGCGAGAGGGTCGCCGCGTAAGAGGCCTTTTCGGAGCGCAAGCCGATTGTCCGAAAGCGAGGCTGCGGTGTCTGATCGAATGTAAGACGGAAGATAATCAGAATGACGAAGATTATTTACTAGGGTAATCGACGTCTTGGCCGAAGGCATCCAGGTCGACGACCGGATTCGACTGGGAGCGCGAGCGGCACGGCAAGTGATCCGGCGCTGGTTCCGCTTCGCTGGCGCCGGTGGTGCGCGCATCGCGCCGCTACCTCTCGGAGGCCGCTGCTTGGCGCGCGCTCTCCTGCGCTCTCAGGCAACCCCGAAAGATCGGCGCACAGACGCCTTCCCTGCCGATCATGTCGTCGTTGTCGCCGGTATAGTTCACCGCTGCTACCCGGCCATCGACGATCCGCACGATGGCATGGCAGTAGGATCCGCTGCCGCCCAGGCTGAAGCCGCCGCCGATGATCGGCAAAGTGACCTGCGCGCCGCCGGTCCTCTCGTACTTGTTTTCATAGGAGTATAGCGTTGTGCGCGAGTCGAGCTGCTCGGTCCGGGTGGGAATGCCCGCGCAAGACTTCAAGCCGCCGGCATCCATGCCGAGGACCGACTCACGGCCGCTTTGCGCAATATAGTGTGCAGGCGAGCAACCGCCGATCACGAGTAAGCCAAAACAGAGCAGGGGAAACGAATGCCTGAGCATCGAGGGCGCTCCTGCTGGGGCTGCCGGACCAACGCACAGTGCTACCTCTGGTTCCGCTCACCTTTGGGCCTCGTCAAGGCGGCGGAGAGGGCATAGGCCGGACCGACTTGCCGAACTGGCTTGTGCTGCCAGGGTCGATATTGGGGAAGCAACTTCCGGTCGATGTGCATGTCGGCATGGCGAAAGCCGCCGGTTCAGGGGGCCGTCGACGTTGGGTGGCCGCGTAGAATCCAACTGCTACGTCTGATCCTGCCGCTGACGTTGCCGCCGCTGATGCCGCGGAGCATGACGCCGCTTTTCCTTTCTACCGATTCGTCCTCCGCAATTCCGTACTGACACCAGCGCCAACGCCGGATGCGACTGGTCGTGCGAGCAGTGCTGACACTATCGTTGCCCGACAGAGTTTATGCGTCGAAGGGGCCTCTTTGGGACGCAAAAACCCCGGTGCGTTTATTGAACTTTGGTTATTGACAATAACAACCAGGATGGTATTGTCCGAACCGTGAACCCACCCGGACGCCCGACGAGCTATCGTCTCGATCATTGCGACCTCGCGCGCGAGCATCGCCTGCTGGGCGGCGCCGGCGCCGACCGTACTGACAGCATCGACGCCGCTGTGCCCTACGCCAACAAGCGGGCCGAGATGTGGGGCCCTTTGAAGGAGTAGTGCCGGTTCGGCTGTCTGCCGGACGCCCACTCGCTCTCGGCGGATCTCGCCGCCGTACGAGCGCCCTCACAACGCGGTGAAGTCGGTGACGAGACCCTTGTCCAGAGACAGGCTTTCCATACCACTGGAAAGCAAAACACCGCCTCGGTCATGGTGTCCACTGCCACTTATGTTCCGTTTGTGGTGCAGGAAGTGACCGATCTCGTGCGCCATGACGCCAATGAACGCCTCGCCATTGTCGAACACAGGTGGATTGCCCTGGTCGACAACCACGAATACCTGCTGATCAGGCAGATATTCACCAGCCGCCTCAGTAGCCGTTGCATCATAGTCGCCGACGAGAAAGCACGTGAGATCGGCGCCGCGCTTCTTGTGGGGTACGATATCCTTTCGAAAAGCATCCCGCGAGATTTTCGGCCCCAGGGCTTTCTGGACCGTAAGCCACGTGGCCTCGACCGAGGTGAAAAAGATGTTCGCCTGAGCGCCGAAGGTCCAGTTCAGCCTGGTGAGGAACCAGGGCACGTCATCCGGCGTCCATTTCGTGGCGTTGATCACCTTGCCCGATTGATCGAGGAGCCTGAGGAATTTGAACGCGATCGTGAAGTCCTTGCGCGGCAGGATGGCGACGTCCAACTTGACGCCTATGTTGCCGCGCATGGCTTTGAATTCCGGAATACCGATGCCTTTGGCCGTGACCTTGAAGCCGCGCGCAAGTCCCTCCGGCCGTGCGGTGGCAAACAGCGCGGTACGCAGACGCAGCAACTGGTCGTCGCGCTCCTGGCTTTTCTGCTTCCCGTAGCGAAAGTTGATGTATTCCTGAGCGACGCGTCGACGTTCTCGAGGCCGATATCGTCGACCTGCAGCCGATCGGGATCGTACGACAGGCCAGCGTCCTTGCTGTCGCGAAGGCAGACCAGGTTGAAGCCTCGCCGAGGAACGATCATGAAACTTTGCTCAGCGTACATACCGGATCGCTGCAAGAACTGGACGAAGCTCGGCATGGCTTTTCCCAACCTCAACGATGGTCGTCGTTGTACCGGAACTGGAACTCTGCAACGCAAAGGGGCAGCCGCGAGGCCGCTCCGCATGGACCCTGTCAGATCGCTACGAGCACCTGGGCCAGCGCGTGCGCGCCGTCTGTGAGTCAACGCACATACGTCTGCATCGATCAGTCGCCAGCGATGTGCGCGTCGATCGACATCATGCCGGCGCGGTCGAACAGCTGCACTTTCGAGCCATCGCTGACGACGGCGGAGCACTGGGACCCGAGCTTCTTCCAGGCCCGGCAGAGCTGGCCCTCGCGGACACTCCAGGAGCCTGTGTCGAGCTCGGTCAGTTCGCGCCCCCGGAGAACGACTGCGCTGCCGTCGGCGTTGAGCCTGATCCGATAGGGGCCCTGGCTTGCCGTCTCACCATAGATCAAGGTCTTGCCCGGCAGGATCCGCAAGAGCGTCTCGCTCGTGGCCGGCGGAATCCATGCCGCATCGATCGATGCATCCGGCCCAATGTCGCGAAAACCGCCGGCATCGAGAACGAGCCACAACAGCCGACCGATCTCTCTGTAAGTCGCGCCGCCGTCCACGTGAGGTCCGCGACGAACAACGACCAGGTCGTAGCGCGGGATGACAAAGGCGTACTGACCTCCGGCGCCCTGGGCGAAAAAAGTGCCTTGAGGCGGCTCGACCGAAGGCGCAAAGCCGCCGTCGAACGGTCCGGTCCACCACAGGTAACCGTAGCCGGGACCGAACTCGGAGCGCGAGTAGGCCTGCGTGCTCTCCTCCACCCATTGCGCGGGGACGACCTGGCGACCCTGCCAGCGGCCCTTGTGGAGGTAGAGCAGGGCGAAGCGGGCGAGATCGCGGGCGCTCATGCGGATGGGATAGGCCGGATAGACCGATGCCGCGCCCGTGAAATATTCGCCATCGGACGGCCGATAGTCCTGCATGCCGATCGGCCGGGCAATCTCGCGCTCGAAGGCATCGAAGATCGACGAGCGCACCGCGCGCTCATAGATCGTGCCAAGCGTGTTGAAATCCCAGTTGTTGTAGTACCAGAAGCTGCCCGGCTTGTGGCTGGAGCGACGCGGGCGCTGCGCCGCCATCGCCGCCGTTTCATACAGGGCGGCATGATAGATGCCCGACCGCGCCATCAAGAGGTCGCGCACCGTGGCGTCTTTTTCCTCAGCCGTGAGCGACGGCTCATTGTCGTCGATGCCGAGCGCGCCGATCGGCTGGGAAAGATCGATCTCGCCGCGCTCGACTGCTTTCCCGATCAGCGCGCTGAGCAAGCTCTTGCGCACGGAAGCGAGCGGCGTCCTGGCGGACGTGTCGCCCCATTCGGCAACTACGGCTCCGCGATGCACGACCATCGCTGCGGTCGAGCCAATGCGCTGCGACCATTCCTCCGCCTTCGCCAGCTTGCTCGTCGACCATCCGGCGGTCTCGGGCTCGACACGCTCCCAGGCGGCCCCGGGGAAACGATCGGCGGCCGCAGCGAATTGAGCTGCGAGCAGCAGGCAAAGAACAGCTGCGACCAGTCGAAGCGCGCAAAGCTTCATCCGCGACCTTCCACGGTTCTCCGCGCGCCAGCTTGCCAGTTCGAAGTCCGCCTAGCCAGCGGCCTCCGAACGTCGGTCAGGCCAGATCGATCATTTTATATACGGGCACTTCCCGTCCTTGAGCGGCCGGTAGGCCTCGTCGCCCGGCACGGTGGCCAGCAGCTTGTAGATGTCGTCCTTGCTCTTGGATTCCTGCGGCGACTTCACCTGGAAGAGGTACATGTCGCGCACCAAGCGGCCGTCCTCGCGCAGCTTGCCGTTCTTGGTCATGACGTCGTTGACCGGGATCTCGCGCATCTTCGCCATCACCGCCTTGGCCTCGTCGGTGCCGGCCGCCTGCACCGCCTTCAGGTAGTGCAGGGTCGAACTGTAAGCGCCGGCGGTCAGCATGCTCGGGATCTTGTCGCGCTTGGCGCGGAACCGCTTGGTCCAGGCACGGGTCTCGTCGTTCATGTCCCAATAGAAAGCCTCGGTGAGCACCAGGCCCTGCGCCACCGGCAGGGTCAGCGAATTCACGTCGGTCGAGAAGACCAGCAGGCCGGCCAGACGCTGGCCGCCCTTGACGATGCCGAACTCGCCCGCCTGCTTGATCGAGTTGATGGTGTCCTGGCCGGCATTGGCCAGCCCGATGATCTTGGCCTTGGAGGCCTGCGCCTGCAGCAGGAACGACGAGAAGTCCTGTGTCGAGAGCGGATGCTTGACGCCACCCAGCACCTTGCCGCCGGCAGCCTGCACCACGGCGGTCACGTCGCGCTCGAGCGCATGGCCGAAGGCGTAGTCGGCCGTGAGGAAGTACCAGGAATCGCCGCCGCCCTTGACGATGGCGCCGCCGGTCACCTTGGCGAGAGCGTAGGTGTCGTAGACCCAGTGCGCGCCGGTCTCCGAGCAGGCCGGACCGGTCAGGTCGGCCGACGCGGCGCCGGTGTTGATGTCGATCTTGCCCTTTTCCTGGGCAATCTTGCGCACGGCCAGCGCCACCGCCGAGGTGCCGATGCCGGTGATCATGCTGACGCCATCGACGTCGTACCAGCGACGCGCGATCTGGGCGCCGACGTCGGGCTTGGTCTGATGGTCGGCGGAGAGAAGCTCGATCGGACGGCCGAGCACCTTGCCGCCGAAATCGTCGATCGCCATTTGCGCAGCCTCGACCTCGCCGAGGTTCAGGTCGGCGTAGACGCCGGAAAAGCCTTCGGTGATGCCGATCTTGAGCGGCCCCTGTTGCGTTTGAGCTGGCGCCTGGGCCTGCGCCATGGCCACGAGGCCCGCGACGGCCAAGCCAGCAGCCAAGCCGACGACCGAAGCGGCCGCGCCGGCACGATGAAACGGTTTTCTGGATGCCATAGGATTCGCCTCCCACATTTGTGCCCCCGTCGTGCAAATCTAGCCGACCGGTGGCCAAAGAAAAGGGCGCCGAAGGCGCCCTTTTTCCCGTCGATCCTGTGGGTTCGGCTACTTCACGAACGGGCACTTGCCGTCCTTGAGCGGCCGATAGGCCTGGTCGCCCGGCACCGTGGCGATCAGCTTGTAGATGTCGTCCTTGCTCTTGGATTCGGCCGGCGACTTCACCTCGAACAGGTACATGTCGCGCACCAGCCGGCCATCTTCGCGCAGCTTGCCGTTCTTGGTCATGACGTCGTTGACCGGGATCTCACGCATCTTGGCCATCACAGCCTTGGCGTCGTCGGTGCCGGCCGCCTGCACGGCCTTCAGGTAGTGCAGGGTCGAGCTGTAGACGCCAACCGTCAGCATGCTGGGCAGCTTGTCCTTCTTGGCGCGGTAGCGCTTGGTCCAGGCGCGCGTCTCGTCGTTCAGGTCCCAGTAGAAGGACTCGGTGAGCACCAGTCCCTGGGCGACCGGCAGGGTGAGCGACTGCACGTCGGTCGCAAAGACCAGCAAGCCCGCGAGCTTCTGGCCTGCCTTGGTGATGCCGAACTCGCCCGCCTGCTTGATCGAGTTGATCGTGTCCTGGCCGGCGTTGGCGAGGCCGATCACCTTGGCCTTGGAGGCCTGGGCCTGCAGCAGGAAGGACGAGAAGTCCTGCGTGCTGAGCGGATGCCTGACGCTGCCCAGCACCTTGCCGCCGGCTGCCTTCACGACTTCGGTGACGTCACGCTCGAGCGCGTGGCCGAAGGCATAGTCGGCGGTCAGGAAGTACCAGGAATCGCCGCCCGCCTTCACCATGGCCTCGCCCGTCACGTGGGCCAGCGCGTAGGTGTCGTACACCCAGTGTGCGCCGGTCTCCGAGCAGGCCGGGCCGGTGAGATCGGCCGAGGCGGCACCCGTATTGATGTCGATAAGGCCCTTCTCCTGGGCGATCTTGCGCACCGCCAGCGCCACCGAGGAGGTGCCGAGGCCGGTGATCATCTTGACGCCGTCGACGTCGTACCAGCGCCGCGCGATCTGGGCGCCGACGTCGGGCTTGGTCTGATGGTCGGCCGACAGGATCTCGACCGTGCGGCCGAGCACCTTGCCGCCCGTGTCCTTGGTGGCATCCTCGACCGCCATCTGCATGGCTTCGACTTCACCGGCGGTGAGGTCGCCGTAGACGCCCGAAAATCCTTCCATGACACCGATCTTGAGCGGTGCCGGCGCCTGGGCCTGGGCGATTGCGACCATTCCCAAGGCGGTCAAACCGGCGGCGGCGACGGCCGCGCCGACATAGCGAACAGATCTACCAACTCTCATACGCTTGTCCTCCCAAAACGGTTCTACTCCCCGTGTGCGACCGATATCTAGCGGCCGCGCGAAGAGGGCGCCAGTGGGAGCGCAAGTGGGAGCGCAAGTGGGAGCGGCAGCGGGGGCGCCTGCGGGCGGAGGCGGGCGCCAGTGCTGGACAGCGACGCCAACCTTCGATTAATTCGCCACACCGCAGGGAGGCGGGATGGCCGAAGAAGAAATAATTCTCAAGGCGGAAGGACTGACGAAGGAGTTCAAAGGCTTCGTCGCCGTCAAGAACGTCAATCTGCACGTGCGTCGCGGCACAATTCACGCCCTGATCGGGCCGAATGGTGCCGGTAAGACGACGTGCTTCAACCTGCTCACGCACTTTCTGACTCCGACCGGGGGCCAGATTCACTTCAACGGGCGCAACATCACCGGCAGCTCGCCTGCGGCGATCGCGCGCATGGGGCTGGCGCGCTCCTTCCAGATCTCGGCGGTCTTTCCGCATCTTTCGGTACGCGAGAATGTTCGTGTCGCTCTACAGCGTAAGCTTAGGAACTCCTTCTTCTTCTGGCGTAGCGAAAGAGTGCTGAGCCAGCTCGACGGTCGCGCCATGGAATTGGTGACGGCGGTCGGCCTCGAAGCCTTTGCCGAACTGCCGGCGGTCGAGCTGCCCTATGGCCGCAAGCGCGCCCTTGAGATCGCCACCACGCTCGCGCTCGAGCCCGAGATGATGCTGCTCGACGAGCCGATGGCCGGTCTCGGCCAGGAAGACATCAAGCGCATCGCTGCGCTCATCCGCACCGTCGCCCGTGATCGCACCGTGCTCATGGTCGAGCACAACATGTCCGTCGTCGCCGACCTCTCGGACACCATCACCGTGCTGGCGCGCGGCGAGGTGCTTGCAGAGGGGCCTTACGCGACGGTGTCGAGGGACCCTGCGGTCGTCGAAGCCTATGTCGGGACGGGCCATGGCTGAGACATTGCTCAAGGTCGAAGGCCTGCAGGCCTGGTACGGCGAATCGCACATCCTCCATGGCGTCGGCTTCGAGATCGGCCGCGGCGAGCTGGTGACGCTTTTAGGCCGCAACGGCGCGGGCAAGACCACGACGCTGAAGTCGGTCATGGGCATCGTCGAGAAGCGCACCGGCTCGGTGACTTTCGAGGGCAAGCAGACCGTCGGCCAGCCGTCCGACATCATCGCCCGCCTGGGGATCGCCTACTGCCCCGAGGAACGCGGCATCTTCTCCAGCCTGAACGTCGAGGAGAACCTCCTGCTGCCGCCGATGGTGCGGCCGGGCGGCATGAGCCTCAGCGAGATCTACCAGCTCTTCCCCAACCTGCAGGAGCGGCGGCGCAGCCAGGGCACCAAGCTGTCGGGCGGCGAGCAGCAGATGCTGGCGATCGGCCGCATCCTGCGCACCGGCGCCAACCTCCTGCTGCTGGACGAGCCGACCGAAGGCCTGGCGCCGGTCATCGTCCAGCGCATCGGCGAGATCATCCGCCAGCTCAAGGGGCGCGGCTTCACCATCCTGCTGGTCGAGCAGAACTTCCATTTCGCCGCCACGGTGGCCGACCGCCATTACATCATGGAGGACGGCCACGTCGTCGACATCATGACGGCCGGCGACGTGAAGCAGAACATCGGCAAGCTGCAGGCGTATCTGGGGGTGTAACGCCATGTTCGAGCTCATCGGAATCCCGCCCCAGGCCCTGTTCGGCCAGCTCCTGCTCGGGCTGATCAACGGCGCTTTCTACGCCATGCTGAGCCTGGGGCTCGCCGTGATCTTCGGCATGCTGAACGTGATCAACTTCACGCACGGCGCGCAGTACATGATGGGCGCGTTCGCCGCCTGGCTGATGCTCACAATCCTGGACATACCGTTCTGGGCCGCGCTGGTGCTGGCGCCGATCGTCGTCGGCCTGTTCGGCGTCGTGCTGGAGCGATTGCTGCTGAAGCGCATCTATCATCTCGACCATCTCTACGGCTTCCTGCTGACCTTCGGCCTCGCCCTGGTGATCGAGGGCCTGTTCCAATGGAAGTGGGGCTCCTCGGGCGCGCCTTACCCCAACCCGATTCCCGGCGGCTATAATCTCGGCTTCATGTTCCTGCCGACCTATCGCGGCTTCGTCGTGGTGGCGGCCCTCGTGATCTGCCTCGCCACCTGGTACGGCATCGAACGCACCAAGCTCGGCGCCTACCTGCGCGCGGCGACCGAGAATCCGACCCTGGTGCGCGCCTTCGGCATCAACGTGCCGCGCCTGATCACGCTGACCTACGGCCTGGGCGTCGGCCTCGCGGCGTTGGCCGGCGTGCTGGCGGCACCCATCCAGCAGGTCTCGGCCCTGATGGGCACCAACCTGGTCCTGGTGGTGTTCGCCGTCGTGGTGATCGGCGGCATGGGTTCGATCATGGGCTCGATCGTCACCGGGTTCGGCCTCGGCCTGATCGAGGGCCTGACCAAGGTGTTCTATCCGCCGGCGTCCAACACCGTGATCTTCGTGGTCATGGCGCTGGTGCTGCTGATCAAGCCGGCCGGCCTGTTCGGCCAGACCAAGTGATGGTGGCCAAATGAACGGCAATCAGCGCCTGATCGCCACCATCGTCGTCGCCGTGCTGGCGCTGGCCGCGCCGTGGGTCGCCTATCCGGTGTTCCTGATGACAGCGCTGTGCTTTGCGCTGTTCGCCTGCGCCTTCAACCTGTTGCTGGGCTATGCCGGCCTGATGAGCTTCGGCCATGCCATGTTCTTCGGCATGGCGGGCTACTTCTACGGCCATGTCGTGAAGGCGTGGGACATGCCGCCCGAACTCGGCCTGCTGGCCGGCGTCTGCGGTGCGGCGCTGCTGGGGCTGGTCACTGGCGCGCTGGCAATTCGCCGCCAGGGCATCTATTTCGCCATGATCACGCTCGCCTTCGCGCAGATGGTCTACTTCTTCTGCATCCAGGCGCCGTTCACTCACGGCGAGGACGGCCTGCAGGGCATCGTGCGCAAGCCGCTGCTGGGGGGCCTGATCCCGACCAAGGACGATCGCGTCCTCTATTACGTCGTCCTGGCGATCTTCCTGTTCGGCTACGGCGCCATCTACCGCTTCATCCATTCGCCGTTCGGCCAGGTGCTGAAGGCGATCCGCGACAACGAGCAGCGCGCCCTGTCGCTGGGCTACGAGGCCGACCGCTACAAGTTGCTCGCCTTCGTGCTCTCGGCCGCCCTGGCCGGGCTGGCCGGCGCCACCAAGGCGCTGGTGCTGCAGTTCGCAACGCTCACCGATGTCAGTGCGGCCATGTCGGGCGAGGTCGTGCTGATGGCGCTTGTCGGCGGGCTCGGCACCATCATCGGCCCGGTGGTCGGCGCTTTCATCATCGTCACCATGCAGAACTATCTCGCGGCGATGGGCGAGTTCGTGCTGGTGATCCAGGGCCTGATCTTCGTGGTGATCGTCATGGCCTTCCGCAAGGGCGTGGTGGGCGAGCTCAGTGAGTGGTGGAAGGCCCGGCGCTCTGGCCCACGGACGCGGCCGACGGCGGCAGAGTGACGCTCGCGCAGTCGGTCGCGCGGCTCATCAGGCAGTCCTGAAGAGCCGACACCGACGACAGCCGATCCACCAGCGCGAGGCCGGCGGCGACGAGCCCGGCCAGCACGACGAGCGCAATCAGGCTGTTGCGGCGGCCTGTGCTGTCGCGCTCGGCTTCGTCTTGCTCGGGATACTCATCCTGCTCGTGACGGCTCGACATGTGTTTTCTAGTCCGCGGCGTGAGCGCCGGAATTGATATCCGGCGGCGCGTGCGGCACGGCCGCCGGGATCTGCCCGGCCGGCCGGCGGCGCTTGCCGGCGAGCCAGTGCTGGAAGCGATCGAGGTACAGGTAGACGACCGGCGTGGTGTAGAGCGTGAGCCACTGCGACACGAGCAGGCCGCCGACGATCGCAATGCCCAGCGGCCGGCGCAGCTCCGAGCCCGCCCCCTGACCGATGGCCAGGGGCAGGCCGCCGCCGATCGCGGCGAAGGTGGTCATCATGATCGGACGGAAGCGCAGCAGGCAGGCTTCGTGGATCGCCTGCAACGGGCTCTTGCCCTGTTCGCGCTCGGCCACGAGCGCGAAGTCGATCATC
>JAEZHS010000594.1 GCA_023436825.1 Pseudomonadota bacterium
CGCCGCTCGAACCATCGAGGCCCTCGAAACCGCCGCCGCTCAGGCTCTCCAATCCTTCAAACCTTCCGAATGTGCAAACTTCTTTGCCAACCTCGGATACGGCTCCGATTAATGGGAATCTGCTCTAATGTGCAGGCTTGGCTCAACGCCGGCTGGTTGGTTCTTTTCAGACCTTGAAGAGACCCGACGCGGGGTCCGCGAATTTCTCCTTGGTCATCGCTTTGACTCGCTTGTGGTCGACGGCATCATTGGCAGCGGCATGCCAAGGGTTGGATCGATCTACGAGATGCTGGGCATCGACTACACGGCGATCGACGTCGACAATGCTGTCGGGTCGACGTTCTTCGACCTCAATACCTACGCCACTCCCCCGGAATGGCTGGGTACGTTCGATTTCGTCAATGACGAGGGCACCATCGAGCATCTGGTGACCCCCATCAACTGCTTCCACGTCGCCCATGATCTGGTGAAGGTTGGCGGTGTCATCCGCCACAGCTTTCCCCTCATCGGCTGGCGGGAGCACGGCTTCTTCTACCCGACAACTAAATTCTGCGCCCATCTGGTAGGGGACAACGGCTACGAACTCCTGCAGGCCGACGTCCAGTTCACCGGTCACACACCCTTTGAGGATCCTTTCTTCAAGCTGGTCAACCCGGCGCCATCTTGTGACTGACATGTGGGCGTTCCTGATCTATCGCAAAACAAGAGATCAACCGTTCATCATTCCCGTCGACCATGTCGGCGGCGACTCCCCGACCCGGACAAGGCGCCGGCTGCGGGAGCACTATGACGAGGTTGCAAAAAAACGGCTCTAAGGCCCACCATCCGTAGGGCGGCAGCCTCCGACCGCTCTTCGGGCGGGGCGGTCGATCAGGTTCGTGTCATAAAGTCTAGAATGCATTTAGAATGCACTCGCGATCTGGGCTAAAAAGGCGTCGATCGGAGGGGCAGGCTCATGCATTCAAGGTTCTTGCGGGCGGCGGCGATGGTCGCGCTCATGTCGTTCGGCGTCGCAGGAAGCGCCGCGGCACATTCCATCTGGGTGGAGCGCGAGGGCGACGGCGCCCGCATCTATTTCGGCGAGTTCGACGAGAACCTGCGCGAAGGGTCGCCCGGCCTGCTCGACCGCCTGAAGCTCGAGGCCAAGGTCGCGGGCGCCGACAAGCCGCTCAAGCTCGACAGGCAGGCGACCTTCTTCATCGTCACCGGACCGCTCAGCAAGGACGACAGCATCGTCGCCGAAAACGTGGCCGTCACCGAGCGCCGCGGCGACAAGCCGACGAAGGTGCTGAGCCGGCTCGGCGCGCGCTACGTCGCCGACTTCAAGGAGCAGGCGCCGGTCAACACGCTCGACATCGTGCCTCTCGGCAAGCCCGGCCTGTTCAAGGTATTCTATCAGGGCAAGCCGCTGGCCAAGGCCAAGGCAGAGGTGATCGCCGAATCCGGCTGGAAGCGCGACTTCAAGACCGACGAGCAGGGCGCATTCGAGGCCTCGCTGCCGTGGCGCGGCGGCTATGTCATCGAGGTCGCGCACACCGACGCCACCCCGGGCAAGCTGGGCGAGGAGGCCTATGACTCGGCGCGCTCGGCCAGCACGCTCTTCGTGCGCGTCAGCGACGGAATGCAGGGCCCGCCGCAGCCGCCGGTCACGACGCCCAAGCGCTGAAGCCCCGGGCTCAGGGCGGCCTCAGGGGACACCCTAAGCAGGCTGGCGCAGAGGCAGGACCGCTCTCACCTTTGCGTCCCTGAGGAACAAGCCCAGCCACGCCAGGACTCCGATCAGCAAACTGATGAGCTGGGGAGGGCTGCCGATCTCCCCCATGCGGAGATGCAGGCAGATCGCGCCGCCGAAGAAGCCGGTCACGAGAATGGCGCCGAGAACGGACGTACGCGGATAGGCATACAGGGCGGCGCACAACAGCATCAGCACCGCCAGAACAGGTGCCAGTTCGACGGGGAATCCCGAGGCCGACATCTCGGCCTTGATGAGCTGCGGCGCGAACAAATTCACCGACGCATCCGCGATCAGGATGATCACCGCCAGGGCGCTGAGGATGCGACCGGCCCAAACGCTCATGGTCGTCGGCTGTCTCTCGATCACGTTGACTCCGTACAAAGGGCAGGGCGTGGAAGGAAGGGAATCGCTCATCTATCGCCCAAAGAGATGGCCGGCGTATGTCGCGCATGGCGCTGTGCGTGTCGTCTGTATCGCGGAGCCGGGCCGAGCGCGATCGGCGATGACGATTTTCCCAGAATGACGTCATGGCCATTCGAGGGCGTGATCGGATCAGGCAGCGCCCGCACCGTGATGACAGCACTGCCAGCAAGTAGACAGCTTGCTGGCAGTGATGCTCGACTCCGACAATTTTTGCGCCTTTTAGCCCCTTATGGCACGCAAAAACTAAAACCGTAGTTGACACAATATAGCACGGTAGTTATGTTGGCGTGCGCTCGCCTCCCGGCGGCTCTGCTCTATGCATCGTTCATCCGATATCCCATCGCGTCCGGCCGCCGCCGGGCCGGCCTGTCCGGCCGAGCGGAAAACCCGTAGCGAAACTTGCGTAACTGTCCGAATTCGGTGGCAAGCCCCACCGATAGTGGGTGCCCTTCCGAGAATCCACTACGAAGGAACCGGCGGAAAGGGCGGGAAAGGCGCAAAATCATCCGCCGTGCCGCATCGAGCAACCCTAATTGTCGTTGCTGTCGCTGTTCAGGCGACATTGTCTGGCCACCGCCAGTGCCGGAAGAAGCAGAGGCATCAATGGCCTACGGGGATTTCCGGAGAGACGTGGCGAACGCGATCCCGTTCGTTCAGCCCGTCAAAACCTGTGTGAAGAGCGATTACTGGAGCCGCGGCGTGAAGGTCCCGTGCAGGCAGAACGGCACGTGGTGCTTCAATTTCCCGACGAACAACGGCTTGCCCGAGAGGTCGCGCGGATCGAGGCCGACCACGTCGGTGCGCTTGCGCGCTGCATCGAACACCTGCGTGATCACGACGCCCTCGTCCTCCCCGCCGTTCGGCGCATCGACGAAGCAGGGCTCGCCAGGGTAACCGTCGGGGCCGAAATCATGGTGGGTCACGGCTCCAGTCTCGCAGTCCAGCTTGGAAAGACGCTGCTGTAGGCCGCGTGGCCGGTCAGGCGGGCTGCTGAGGAAGTAGGTGTAGCGATGACGCTTGCCGACGTGGGCCGGGTTGATGAAGGGAAACTCGTTGGCTTGGCCGGTATCCCAGGTGCGGCTCGTCACCTTGCCGCTGGCCAGGTCGATCGAGAGGCGGGTGAGGGTGGCCATGCCCTTGGCCGGCCATTCCGACTTCCAGAAGCTGCGTGCCGCCTCGCCGACGGTCAGGTAGTCGGGATAGCGCATGAGGTCGATCACCACTGCGCCGTCCTCTTCGTAGCCGTTGGCGAAGTGGAACTGGAAGAAGGCATCGGTCTCGATGATGCGCGGCTGGCCGCCGGCGCGTGGCACCAGCAGGATCAGGGTCGGCTTGCCGCCGTCCCAGTGCAGGCCGCCATCGAAGCTCTTCAGGCCCAGCAGGAAGGCGAGCGGCGACTGCAGGATCGGACCGATGCAGAACACCAGGTGGTTCCGCGTCAGCACGAAGTCGTGGTTCATCACCGCATAGGGCAGGGTGATGGCCGGCAGCGCCGTGAGGCTGCCGTTGTGCAGGCGATAAGGCGTCAGCGTGCACTTGGCGCCGTAGTCGACTCCGAAATTGAACAGCTCCCCTGTTTCGGGATCGCGTTTGGGATGGGCCGAGAAGGCCCTCACCTTGCCGCCGAAATCCTCGAGGCCGCGCGTTGCGAGGGTCGCGGGATCCAGGGCGTAGGGCGGGCCACCCTCCCACAGCGACAGCAGCCGGTCGCCGTCCATCAGCACAGAGGTGTTGGAGACGTTGGCCGGCAGGCGGAAGGCGTTACGGAGCACACCGCCCGGCCGCATGTTGCCGAAGCCGCGATTGACGACCCGGCCGGCCTTGGTCTCGTCGCGGTAGTTGTCGGTGGCGACATAGCGGTTGCGGAAGTGCATGCCGTCGTCTGCGAATCGCACCGCCGAGATCATGCCGTCGCCGTCGAACCAATGGGCGAACCAGTGGCCGCCGATGGCGTTGCGGCCCGACCCGTTGTGGAACAGCGTACCCCTGAGCCAGGGCGGCACCTGGCCGTCGACGTCGTCGAGGCGGTAGTCGTGTTCTTCCTCGAGGGAGTGGAAGCCCGCGCTCCACGGATAGGCGCCGGTCGTCATCCGACCAACGGTAGCACGTCAGGCGCAGATCGTCGGCACCATGGAGTTGGCGAAGGCCTTCAGGTCGCTGGCCTTGGCGCCCAGCCGTGCACGGATGGCGATGGCGTACATGATGGCGCCCGCCATGCGCGCGCGGGCGGCGGGCGCGGGCTTCTGCGGGAGGTCGCTCGCGGCGAAGCCGCGCTCCAGGCTCTTCTCGATCGCGGCCAGAAGCTCGGCGGCGGCGGCGCCGATCCTGGGATAGGTCGGCGATTCGACGGCCGCGGTGCCGACGATCATGCAGCCCGGCCGGTGCGGCGGCGCCGTGTAGAGATCGATCGCCGCCGAGTAGGCGCGGCCGAGGCGCTGCTGGATCGTCCCGGGACCGGCAAGGATGGCATCGAGGCCCTCGACGCTTTTGGCGCCATAGAAGCGCAGCGTGGCGATGTAGAGCTGCTCCTTGTCGCCGAACGCGGCATAGAGGCTCGGCCGGTTCAGGCCGGCGGCGGCGGCCAGCTCGTCGAGCGAGGCGCCGGTGAAGCCCTTGGCCATGAACACGGCGCGGACCTTGTCGAGGACCTCCTCGCTGTTGAAGCCGCGGGGCCGGCCGCGTGAACGTTTCGTTATTTCTGTACCGGTTCGCATAATTTGCCTTGACGGGGCCTCGCCACCGTATTTCTGTACCGTATCGCATAAAACTCAGGAGGACGCGATGGAACTGTTCGCTTCACCCATGGCCTGCTCTCTCGCCTCGCATATCACGGCGTTGGAAGCAGGTCTGCCCGTCAAGGTCCGGTTCATCGAGAACAAGAAGACCGAAGATGGCGGCGACTACTTTCAGATCTCGGCCAAGGGCTATGTGCCGGCGCTCCGGCTGGACGACGGCCAGGTCCTGAACGAGGGCCCGTCGGTGCTGCAGTACCTGGCTGACGCTGCGCCCAAGTCGGGCCTGGCGCCGGCCTGGGGCACGGTCGAGCGCTACCAGCTCATCGACACGCTGAACTACCTGTCGACCGAGCTGCACAAGCGCATCTTCTACAACGTGTTCAATCCCAAGGCCGCGGATGCGACCAAGCAGGCCGCGCGCGAGCTGTTCGAGCCGACCTTCGATTATCTGTCGAGGAAGCTCGGCACCGGCGACTATCTCGTCGGCAACACGTTCACCGTGGCCGATGCGTATCTCGTCACCATGTTGAACTGGGCGGTCTTCCTGAAGATCGACCTTTCGAAGTGGCCGACCATCGCCGCCTACCACCAGAAGCACCTCAAGCGCCCGTCCGTCGTGAAGGCGATGGGCGTCGAGATGGCGGAGAGGCAGCGGCGGGCGGCGTAATCTCTTCCTCTTCCGGACCGCGCGGTGCCAGCTCGCTCATGATTCACGAGCGAGCCAGAGGCTCGCGGTCCGGAAGACTATAAGGCCTTTTTGTTCAGCACCGCGAACCGGTCCTTCGGGGCCTTCTCCCGTGCCGCAGGGCCGTAGGTGCCCATCTCCATGCGATGCGGGATGGTGAGCATGTAGTTCTTGAAGGCGTTCTCCATCGCCGCCTTGAAACCTTGCGCATCCATCGTCTCGTTGACCGACGCCTTGGCGAGCTTCATCGCATAGGGATGGCGCCCGGCGATCTCCTGGGCGAGGGCCATCGTCTCCTCCTCGAGCTTTTGCCGCGGCACAACGCGGTTCACCAGCCCCGCCCGCTCGGCTTCGGCCGCGCTGATGAAGCGACCGGTGAAGAGATATTCCTTGGTCTTGCGCGGCCCGAAGTCCCACGGCATCGAGAAGTACTGCACGTGGCTGCCGCCCCACTTCACGGCACGGTCGGCGAACTGCGCGTCCTCGCTGGCGATGATGAGGTCGCAGGCCGAGGCGATCATCAGCCCGCCCATGATGCAGTAGCCCTGGACCTGGGCGATGGTGGGCTTGGGCAGGTCGCGCCAGCGCATGGTGTTCTCGAAGAAGCGCTCCCACAGGCGCCGGTACTCGCCCTTGAAGCCCGGCTCCAGCGGCGTCTTCTTCTGGTCCTCCATCTCCTGCGGGCTGCCGAGATCGTGGCCGGCCGAGAAATGCTTGCCGGCGCCGGCCAGGATGATGACACGCACCGCCTCGTCGTCGACGGCGCGCAGGAAGGCGTCGTCGAGCTCCTCCAGCAGGATGCGGCTCTGGGCGTTCAGCACCTCGGGCCGGTTGGTCGTGATTTTCAGGACGGCGCCGGTCCGCTCGGTCAACAGGGTCGAATACTTGCTCATGCCAGTCCTGCTCCCATCAGGTCGACGAAATTGTCGCAATAGAAGCGCTGTTTCTGCTTCGCGCTGATGCCGGCCGCTTCCATCGAGGCCTCGAAGCGCTTGATCGGGTTGCGCCCGCCCTCGACGTGCGGGTAGTCCGACGAGAACAGGCAGACCTCGTCGCCCGCATTGGCGATGATCCAGCCGGCATCCTCGTGCGGATAGGGCGTGACGCGCACCTGGCGCTTCACGAACTCGCTGGGCTTGAGCGACATCTTCTGCAGCCGCTCCTCGTTCTTGTAGAAGGCGTTGTGCGCCGAATCCATGTTGCGCATCCAGCCCGGCACCCATGAGGCGCCCTGCTCGATGACGCCGAACTTCAGGCGCGGGAAGCGGTCGAGCACGCGGTCGACGACCAGCGCGGTCAGCGCCTTCATCGGCGGATAGGCGATCGCCATGTAGTCGATCGACTTGAAATTGTCGTCGCCGCCGTGGAAGTCGGGCACCGGCGGCAGGCCGTTGTTGAACCAGGCGTCCTCCAGAAGCTTGCCGCCGCCGCCGACGTGGAAAACGATCGGCAGGCCCGCGTCCTGGGCGATCGCCCACAAGGGATCGAAGCCGATGTGGCTCGGCGAATGATTGTCGGGGCAGCGCGAGGGGATCATCAGCGCCTTGGCGCCGAGCTCGATCGCCTCCTTTGCCGCCGTCGCGGTGCGCTCGAAGTCGACCAGCGGCACGTAGCCCGTCGGCAGCAGGCGCCGGTCGACCGAGCAGAACTCGACCATGTGCCGCGTATGGGCGCGCGCCACGGCGTAGGTGAGGTCGGGATCGGCGCCGCCTTCGAGCACGGACGAGTAGTTCAGCAACGCCGTGGTGAACATGAGCTGGCTGGCGAAGCCCAAAAGGTCGATCGAGCGCGGACGGTCGTGGCGCGTGGAAGAGCCGAGTGCCGCCCAGTTCTTGGCGAGCATGATCTGGCTTTCGTCGAAGTCCGCGCCGCTGCGTGCGTCCTTGAGGTGACTGTGAAAGCCCTCGCGCCTCGGGAACAGCACGTCGTCGCTGACGCGGTCGCGATACTTCGCCTCGAGATGATCGGCGAGGAAGCCCGGCAGCTCCATGATGTGGGCGTCGGCATCGTGAATGACGCGCCCGCTGGCGTAGGGCATTGTTCCTCCGATTTTCCTGCTTGAGGGGAGCTTAGCATGACGCTCGAGATTTCCCACGCGGTGCGCGGCCTCCTGGAAGCGCGGCGCACCGGCATCCAGATGGCGCCGCCCTTCGCGCTGCCGAACCGCGATGCGGTCTATGCCATCCAGGACGGCGTTTTACGCGCGACCGGTCCGGGGGCCGGCTGGAAGGTCGGCGCACGCACGCCGACGGCGGAGCCCAATCCCGCGCCGCTGCTGGCGGGTGCGCTGGCGAAGTCGCCGGCGCGCTTCGACGGCAAGACCATGCACATGATCGGCGTGGAGATAGAGATCTCGTTCCACATCGTGCGCGACATCGCCGCCCGCAGCGAACCGGTCGGACGCGACGAAGCGCTTGCCGCCGTTGGCGATGCCTTCGTCGGCATGGAAGTGGTCGACACGCGCCTCGCGAACTTCCAGCAGGCCGATCCCGAATGGCTTCTAGCCGACAACCAGATGAACCATGCGCTGGTCGTGGGCGATGCGATCGCGAACTGGAAGGACCTCGACTGGGCGAACCTGCCCGTGAGGCTGGTGATCGATGACAAGGTGGTGGTGGATCAGAAGGGAGGATTGGGGGCGGTCGATCCGGTGCGGCCTCTGGCCTGGATGATCGATCACGCGGTGCGCCGGCGCGGCGGCCTTCGCAACGGCGAGGCCATCACCACGGGTTCATGGACCGGCCTTCGCTACTTCCCGCCGGGAACGCGCGCGCGTGGCGAGTTCCCGGCGCTGGGCGCAGTCGAAGCGTCGTTCTGACGTTTCTCCTCAGTACTTGATCTCGACGATGCGGCTCGCGGTGTCGCTCAGGCCATCCACCTTGGGCAGCGCCTTCACGGGATCATGCGCCACGACGATCGCGCCGGCGGGCGCGCCGTCGCGGATCATCTCCTGCTTCACGACCTCGGTCTGGTCGAGACGGCCCACGAGGTGGACCGTCTTGCCCGCCTTGGCCGCGATGATGGCGTTGCTGACCATCGGCGCGGCCGACGGCGGCAGCACGTTGCCCTTCTGAAGGAAGACGATGGTTTCCGAGCGCGGCTCGCCGGTGGCGTAGGCCAGGTTCGTGGTCTGCGCCATCGCCGGGGAGGCAAGGAACAGGCCGCCGAGCATGACGGCGGCAATGCGATACTTCTGCATTGCTGGGACTCCTTCACGCGTGAATTGCGTGAGGAATCAACTCCGTTCCGGCTTCGTGGTTCCCTGTGCACAACCCATGTGCACCGCCACGAAGCCGGCACAATTTATACTATTGCTTGATCAGCAGCCCGTGGCGGCCAATTCCTAGTAGTACCAGCCGTAGGGCCAGCCGCCCCACGGACCCCAATCCCAGGAGTACATATCCATTTCCTGGGCAGTCATCTGCTGCTCGTCGGCGAGCTGCTTCTCGAACATGTTCTTGCGATAGAGCGCATAGGCGTTCTGGTCGCCGACATAGAGGCACACGCAGACCGTCGGGTCGGGATAGACGTAGAAGACGCGGCCGTCGCGGATCTGCCGCGAGAAGCGGTGCGCCGGCAATTGCTTGAACGACGCCTGCCGCGCCGGCGTGTTGGCCGGCACGAACTTGAAGCCGGCAGCCGTCATCATGTCTTCCTTGCTGGCGACTTTCTGCTGGGGGCTCTCGCAGGCGGCGGCGGCAACGCACAGTCCCAGAGCGGCCAGAGTGGTCCCAAATCGCTTCATCACGTTCTCCTCTTTCATGTCCCCGCCGGGTCACGTCCCCGACCACTTCGGCGCCCGCTTGGCCAGGAATGCCGCCATGCCTTCGCGAAAGTCCTGGCTACCGTAAGCCAGTCTGATGAGATCGTCGATATCGTCGTCGCCCAGCCGGGCCTGCAGGCGGCGTAGGGCCTCCTTGGTGACCTGGAGCGTGATGGGGGCGTGGTTGGCGACCGTGCGGGCCACCTCCTCGGCCCGGGAATGCAGCGAGGTTGCATCGGGCACGAGCTCGCTCACCAAGCCGATGCTCAGCGCTGTCGGGCCGTCGATCAGCTTGGCTAAAAAGATCACTTGCTTGGTGCGCTGCGGGCCGATCAGGGCGGCCAGCCGGGCGTAGTTGGCCATCGACAGGCAGTTGCCCAGCGTGCGGGCGATGGGAAAGCCGAACTGGGCGTTGGTGGTGGCGAGCCTGAGGTCGCAGACTGCGGCGATCGCCGCCCCGCCGCCGGTGCAGAAGCCGGCGATGGCCGCGATGGTGGGCACGCCGCAGCGCTCGATGGCGTCCAGGATGCGGTCGATCTTGCGCTCGTAGGCGATGCCGTCCTCGCCATCCTTGAACGCCTGGAACTGGGCGATGTCGGTGCCGGCCGCAAAGGCCTTGTCGCCGGCGCCGGTGACGACCAGGGCCCTGACCTCGCGGGTCCGGCCGACGCGGGCGCAGATCTCGGCCAAACCTTCATACATCGCGAAGGTGAGGGCATTGCGTGCCTGCGGGCGATTGAACGTGATCCAGCCGACCTCGCCGCGCTTGTCGTAGAGCAATTCTTGGGTCATTTCGCCTTACTGCCAGGATGAGCGAGACATGGTAGGCGAGACGTCATGGCGTTGGAACGACTTCTCAGAGGCTTCAAGGATTTCCGCACCGGCTACTACCGCGAGCATCACGACCTGTTCGAGAAGCTCGCGACCGAGGGCCAGTCGCCGAAGATCCTGATCATCGGCTGCGCCGATGCGCGCGTCGATCCGGGCATCCTGACCCAGACCAAGCCCGGCGACATCTTCACCGTCCGCAACGTCGCGGCCATGGTGCCGCCGGCCCAGTATCCGCCCGACACGCGCCATCACGGCACGTCGTCGGCCATCGAGTTCGCGGTGCGGGGGCTCGGCGTCGAGCACGTGGTGGTGCTCGGGCATGCGCTGTGCGGCGGCATCGGCGCGCTGGTCGACGGTCGCGACAGCATCTACGCCAGCTACGACTATCTCTCGACCTGGACCGCCATTGCCCAGGAGGTGCGCGACCTTGCCGTCAGTCAGCTGAAGGGCCGTTCGCGCGAGGAGATCACGCGCGCCGTCGAGCAGGCGGCTGTGCTGAACAGCATCGCCAACCTGATGGGCTTCCGCTGGATCGCTCAGAAGGTCGAGGAGGGTTCGCTCGCCTTGCACGGCTGGTGGTTCAACATGACCGAAGGCCAGCTCTACGCCTTCAATCCCGCGACCACCCTCTTCGAGGCCGTGCACGGCCTCGAGGTGCATCCCACCGTGGTCAAGGGTACGACCCTGTCGGCGATCAAGCCCGAAGCCCTGATCGCCGCGGTCGCCGGCAAGAAGCCAGCGTTTTAGCTCGCCAGCGAGTCGATCGCGGCGTCGACGCCGCCCGGGCTGAACGGCACGCCGGCCGTCTTCATCGCGAGCTCGGTGGTGGCGAGGCAGCCCAGCAGCATGGGTTCGTTGAGATCGCCCATGTGGCCGATGCGGAATACCTTGCCCATCAGCGGCCCCAGTCCGCCGCCGAGCGACAGGTTGTAGCGATCGATGGCGACCTTGCGCAGCGGGTCGGAGCTCACGCCCTCCGGCATGACCACCGTCGTCACCGAGTTGGAGAGCCGGTCGGGCGCCTGGCAGTAGAGCTGCGGGCCCTTGCCGTCCTTGCCCCAGGCGCGCACGGCGGCGCGCGTCGCCTCGGCGAGGCGGGCGTGGCGGGCGAACACCGCGTCGAGGCCTTCCTCCTCGAGCATCTTGAGCGACTCCTGCAGGCCGAAGAACATGTGCACCGGCGCGGTGCCCATGAACTTCTGCGGCGCGCGGCCGTTCATCAGCTCCCAATGGAAGTAGTGGCGCGGCGCCTTGTTCTTGCGCGCTGCGTCGAGCGCCTTGTTGCTGACGCCGGTGAACGACATGCCGGTCGGCAGCATCAGGCCCTTCTGGCTGCCGCCGACGGTGACGTCGATGCCCCAGGCATCCATCTTGTACTCGATCGACGCCAGCGAGGAGATCGTGTCGGAGAGCAGCAGGGCGGGGTGCTTGGTCTCGTCCAGCGCACGACGGATGTCGGCGACGGGCAGGACCATGCCGGTCGCCGTCTCGTTGTGGACGCAGAGCACGGCCTTGATCTCGTGCGACTTGTCCTTGGCCAGGCGCTCGGCGAGCTTGGCGATGTCGGCGCCCTTGCGCCAGTCGGCGGCG
>JAEZHS010000595.1 GCA_023436825.1 Pseudomonadota bacterium
TCACTGTTCTTGTCGCCAGCTGCTATCGCCCTCAGGATGTGTTCCGGTTTTATCGGCGTGGCATTGATCTCGACGCCGAACGTCGCAAGCGCATCGCACACAGCGTTCGCCACTGCCGCCGGAGGCGCAATGGCGCCGCCCTCGCCCACGCCCTTCACGCCCAGCGGGTTCAGGGGAGAGGGCGACTCCTGGTGCAGCAGTTCCACGCTCGGACTGTCGCTTGCCCGTGGCATTGCATAATCCATCAGCGAACCCGTCAGCAGCTGTCCCTGCCGGTCGTAGACGAATTCCTCGAACAGGGCGCCGCCGAGCCCCTGCACCGTGCCGCCAACGACCTGGCCGTCGACAAGCATCGGATTGATGACCACGCCGCAATCGTGCGCCACGACGTATCGCTCGATCTCGATCGCGCCCGACGCCGTGTCCACCTCGACCAGGGCAAGATGGGTCGCACTGGCCCAGGTGACCGTCGGCGGCTCCCAGTAGAAGGTCTCCTCCAAACCGGCATCGACGCCGGCCGGACGGCGATGATCCCAGCCGGGGCGGGCCGCCTGCGCCACGGCGGCGAGCGTCACTTCCATGCCGGGAACGCCGACGACGCCGACCTTGCCGCCACGGCGCAGCTCGAGGTCGGCCGGCGCGCACTCCATCATGTTGCCGGCGATGGCGAACACCTTGGCCCGCAGCCGCTCGCTCGCATAGTGGATGGCGGCGCTGAGGTTCACGGTGCTGCGGCTCGCGATCGTGCCGAAGCCGATGGCGATCTGCGAGGTGTCGCCCAACGCGATGACGACGTCCTCAGGATCGACCGACCAGGTGTCGGCCACCACCTGGGCGAAGATCGTCTCCATGCCCTGTCCCTGGGAACAGGCGCCCGAGCTGACAGTGATCGACCCGTTCGATTCGATGCGCACCAGCGCGCTCTCGAACGGCCCGACGCCGGTGCCCTCGACATAGCTCGCAACGCCGAGGCCGAGACAGCGGCCGCGCTGTCGGGCCTCGCGCTGGCGTTGGCGGAATGTTGCCAGGCCGCCGATCGCCTGCAGGGCCTTGTCCATGGCGCCGGGGAAGTCGCCGCTGTCGTACACGATCGGCTCGCCGTCGCGATAAGGCAGGCCCATGGCGCAGGGCAGCTCCTTCGGGTGGATCATGTTGCGCCGCCTGACCTCGGTCGGTTCGAGGCCAAGCTCACGCGCGATCAGATCCATGGTCCGCTCCAGCGCGAAGGCCGCCTCCGGCCGGCCGGCGCCGCGATAGGGCGCGTTGGGTACCTTGTTGGTCGCCACGATGCGCGCCGCCGCGGCGAAGTTCGCGATCCTGTAGGGACCGAGCAGATGGACGGCGGTGTTGTAGGCGATGGCGACGCCCACCGGATTCCAGGCCCCGCAATCGACGAGGAACGCGTCGCGGAAGGCCAGGACATGGCCTTGGGAGTCGAAGCCGACCTCGACCTCGTGCAGCTGGTCGCGGGAATGACAGGAGCACAGAAGATGCTCCTGCCTTTCCTCGATCCAGCGCACCGGACGCCCGACCAGGCGGGCCAGGAAGGGAACCAGCAGGTCCTCGGGGTAGACGTGTCCCTTGGTGCCGAAGCCGCCGCCGACGTCGAGCGCCACGCAGCGGACTCGCGCTTCCGGCAACTGCAGGAACCCCGCGGCCGCGCGCCGAACGGAGTGCACCACCTGCGTCGCCGACCAGATCGTGACGGAGTCAGTACGCTGATCGTGCGCGGCGATCACGCCGCGACACTCCATGGGAAGACCGGCATAGCGATGGGTGTAGAAGCGACGCCGAAACGTATGAGGCGCGGCGGCGAGAGCGGCCGCCACCTCGCCTTTTTCGACAGCAAATTCGCCGATCAGGTTGGTCGCGTACTCTTCATGGAGGACCGCGGCCCCCGGCCCCAGGGCGGCCTCGGCATCGACGACGGCGGCCAGCGGTTCGACGTCGACAGCGACCAGCTCGGCGGCATCCAGCGCCTGATCGCGGCTCTCGGCCACGACCACCGCGACCGCTTCGCCGACATGGCGGACCTTGCCGACGGCCAGCATCGGCTGCTGCGGATTATGGATGGCATGCTGCACGTGGCTTCGCCACTTGGCCGGCAGTGACAGCTGCCCGCCGGCAACGGGCGGCGCGATGCGCAGCAGCTCCTCGCCGGTGAGCACCCGCACGACGCCCGGCATCGCCACCGCCGCGCCGACATCGATCGAGCGGATGCGGCCGTGCGCCAACTGGCTCCTGACGAAGACGGCGTGCAGCATGCCCGGCAGGACGAGATCGGCGACGAACTGCCCGCGGCCCGTCAGCAGGCGATGATCCTCGCGCCGCGGCATCGAGCGTCCGACGAAGCGGGGCGTCTCTTCGCCGACCATCTCCTGCATCTCCCGTGACAGTCGGTGGTTGCTTGATGGGGACTATGGCGTCGCCGATGTTGCCCGGCAACCCGTACGTGTCGGCACGGCTTGCGCGGCGCCAGCAGCGCTCCCGGCGATGGAACGGCGATAAGGGATGCGCGTGGCGATCTAGGTCGGCGTCTGCTGGTGCTGGATGAGGCGCCACCGCCCGGTTTCGCAGGCGTAGGTCGACGTGCAATAGGCACGATAGACATCGGCGCCTTCGCGCTTCGCTTCAGCCTTGTATGCCAGCACGAGGACTTCGGACGATGAGCGGCGAGCTTGCCTGTTCGTCATCCGCACCGATGACCAGCGCGGTGCGTTCTTCAGGGAGCTCATTATATCCTGGCCCGCGATGATGCCGGCCGGCGCCGGGAACACCATGACGCAGTCGTCGTCCAGCATCTTGCGGTAGTGCTCCTCGCTTCCGGTCCAGAAATCCTGCTCGCTCGCCCAGGCCTCATCGTCCGTCATGCGTTCCCTCCCATTCCGGGAGAACGGCGTCGCACCATGCCGGTTGCGGGTTCGCTCCATGGGACGGTCCGCGAGCGAAACGCGAGCGATGCACGCACTGGGGCCCTTGACATCGGACGAGCGAAAACCAAATCGACCGCCGCGGAGCGCCACTTCTCGGGCCCGCGTGTTTGTCTCGGCATGTTGCTCTCAGGAGGACGTGATGATGCAAATTGGCGTACAACCACTTTCGGCCCGCCTCGGGGAGGGCCCCCGACCCGATCCCGACGACGCGATCTGCGTCCATCCCGGCCGCGAGACCCGGCTTGGCCCGGACCCGTCGGGAGCCCCCGGCGACGCCAGCCTGTTCGTATCGCCGCCGCCACTGCCCTTCCCCAGGGTGTTCCCCGGTCTCTGAACCCGTCGTTTTTTCGAGGTCCGCAGAAGCGCTGGGCAGGCACGTCCCTGCGGCTGCGGCCGGCCGAACCGCAGGAGCTTTTGACATGGCTTTATATTACTCGGACCCCTTCGAAACGCTGTTCCAGTTCCAGAACGCCCTCGACCAGTTGCGATCCAGCAACTGGCTGCAGGCAAGCCCGAGTGGCGGCGGCAGCTATCCGCCGATGAACGTCTTCCGCAAGGGCGACGACATCGTGATGGTCATCGAGGTGCCGGGCGTGCGCAAGGATGACCTCCAGATCGAGGCCAAGGGCAACACCATCCGCATCGCCGGCGCCAAGACCATCGAGCAGGGCGGCCAGGCAAGCGTGCACCGTGTCGAACGCCGCGGCGGCCGCTTCGACCGCGCCGTGACGCTGCCCATCGAGATCGATGCCGATCGCATCAAGGCCGAGTGTCGCGACGGCATCCTGGCCCTCTACCTGCCGCGCGCCGAACGCGACAAGCCGCGCACCATCTCCATCGCCTGATCCAGGGAGACCAAAATGGCCGACAACAAGCCGCTCGAAGTCCAGGAGAAGAAGGAAGTGGTGGCCAAGGGCGAGCAGACCGTGCCCGCCCGCTACTACATGCCCAACACCGACATCCGCGAAACCGAGGACGCCCTGCTGGTCGTCATGGAGGTGCCGGGCGTCGACCGCAAGGATGTCGACATCAAGGTCGAGGAGGACACGCTGAGCGTCGAGGCCCGCATCGACGCCTCGAAGTACGAGGGCATGGAGCCGCTCTACACCGAGTACAATGTCGGGCACTTCGCGCGCCGGTTCGCGCTGTCGCACATGATCGACCAGCAGCAGATCGGCGCCACGCTGACCGACGGCGTCCTGACCTTGACGCTGAAGAAGGTGCAGCAGGCCAAGCCGCGGCGTATCGAGATCGGCTGATCTGCGCCATGAGCAAGCCCCGGTTCCGATGCTCTCCGGCTCCTCTCCCCCCGCCAGGGGGAGAGGTTGGGAAAGGGGGATGCGCACGTCGTCGCTCCCTCTCCTAGCCTCTCCCCCTTGCGGGAGCCCGGACCGAGTCTTGTTGGATGGAATCGGACAGTGTTGTCAGCAATGGCGCTGAGCCGTGGCCACGTTCCCGCGGGTTTGAAGCCCAAAGCAACATGCGATTGAGCGTTTGCCTGGGGCTCGCCTGACGGACGGCGTCCCCAGAATATAACCTTCACGCCCGCAGGCGCGACCGCGGGCGATGCGAGCCATGAGGCAGCGCCGCCCCAGATTTGTCACTGCCTCCGCAGGCCGTGAGCAGGCAGGCTTAGTCCTCCCGTTCAGGAGCCCGTCTTGTTCTTCAAGTCCAGCCGCCCGCCGGAGCGGCTCGGCATCGAGCCGCCGGACCACGGCGACGACGCCCACTTCAAGCAGTCGCTGGCGCGGCTTTCCGCTGAGCTTGCCCGGCGCCATCCGCCGGCTCCCGACGATTCGCCACCGCGCAGCGCCGCGGCCACCGAAGCGATCAAGGCGGCGATCGCAGCCCGCGAGGCGCGGGACGCCGCAGCCGCCAAAGCAACGGAAGCCAAGGCCTCAGC
>JAEZHS010000653.1 GCA_023436825.1 Pseudomonadota bacterium
CCGCCGCGGCAGTGGCGCTGTCGGCAGCGGTCACCGGTCGCAGCCGCACCTACCTGCCGGCGATGATGGCCGCCGTGGGCGCCGGCGCGACCTATGGCTATGTCCTGCCGATGTCGCGGACACAGGAATCGGAGGCCGACCGCATCGGACTGATCCTGATGGCGATGGCCGGCTACGATCCGCGCGAGGCGGTCACTGTGTGGGAGCGCATGCGCGCCGCCAACACCGGCCCCCGCAAAGCGGAATGGCTCAGCACGCATCCTGCCGATACCACGCGAATCGCCGACATCCGGCGCTGGCTGCCCGAAGCAATGAAGTATTATCGGCCCCAGTGAAGAGCAAATCGTGACCGAGACCGCCGAATACGATGCCACCGGCCTGCTATGCCCCTTGCCCGTGCTGCGCGCCAATCGCAAGCTGCGCGAACTGGCGGTCGGCGGGCTGCTGACGGTGCGCGCCACGGATCCCGCCGCCGAGCAGGACTTTCCCGCCTATTGCAAGCAGACCGGCCACGAGCTGGTTTCGAGTCGGCGGGAGGGCGACGTCTTGATATTTGTGATCAGGAAACGCTAACCAACACCGTCACCCCGACCTGAGCCCGCGCAGCGGGCGAAGTGGAGGGGCCTTTTTGTTGCACTGGAAGATCAGGTTCCTCCGCTTCGCCCTTCGGGCTGCGGTCGGGATGACGGAGAAAAGAGAGCTCATGCCCCAATCGACCTTCAAGACGATCGATTCCATCGACGTGTCCGGCAAACGCGTCCTGGTGCGCGTCGATCTCAACGTGCCGATGAAGAACGGCAAGGTGACCGACGCCACGCGCATCGAGCGCGCCGCGCCGACGCTCGCCGAGCTCGCGGCCAAGGGCGCCAAGGTGATCGTGCTCAGCCACTTCGGCCGGCCCGACGGCAAGCGTGTGCCCGAGATGTCGTTGAAGCCGCTGGTCGAACCATTGTCGGAGGCGCTCGGCAAGCCTGTGGCCTTCGCCGAGGACTGCATCGGCCCGCTCGCCGAGGAGGCGGTGCGCATGCTGAAGCCCGGCGAGGTTCTGCTGCTCGAGAATCTGCGCTTCCACAAGGAAGAGGAGAAGAACGACAAGGGCTTCATCGACAAGCTCTCGGTGCTGGGCGACGTCTACATCAACGACGCCTTTTCCGCCGCGCATCGCGCGCACGCCTCGACCGAGGGCCTTGCCAATCGCCTGCCTGCGGCGGCCGGCCGCCTGATGCAGGCCGAGCTTGAAGCCCTCGACAAGGCGCTGGGCAATCCCAAGCGGCCGGTCTGCGCCGTCGTGGGCGGCGCCAAGGTCTCCACCAAGCTCGACCTTCTGGGCAACCTGGTCGGCAAGGTCGGCAAGCTGATCATCGGCGGCGGCATGGCCAACACTTTCCTGGCAGCGCAAGGGATCAGCATCGGCAAGTCGCTGGCCGAGAAGGACCTCGCGGACACCGCGCGCGAGATCATGGCCAAGGCCAAGGCCGCCAACTGCGAGATCCTGCTGCCGGTCGACGTTGTGGTCGCGGGCGAATTCAAGGCCGGCGCGCCGAGCCAGGTGGTCGATGCCAAGGCCTGCCCCGACGACCAGATGATCCTCGATGTCGGACCGAAGTCGGTGGCGATCTACGTCAAGCAGGTCGCCAAGTGCGCGACGCTGGTGTGGAACGGCCCGCTCGGCGCCTTCGAGATCAAGCCCTTCGACAACGGCACCGTGACCCTGGCGCGCGCCGTCGCCGAGCAGACCGGCGCCAAGGAGCTCCTGTCGGTGGCGGGCGGCGGCGACACGGTGGCGGCGCTGGCCGCGGCCGGTGTCGAGGACAAGTTCTCCTATGTGTCGACCGCGGGCGGCGCCTTCCTGGAATGGATGGAAGGCAAGACCCTGCCCGGCGTTGCGGCGCTGATACGCGCGGCGTAGGACTTTTCGGCAATGAGCACGCCACCGCCTCTTCCCGAACGGCCTCGCCTGCCGTGGGATCCGCCCGATCACTTCGAGAAGCGGATCCCCGACGGCGACAACCGCGAGCGGCTGGTGTGTGCGCGCTGCGAGTTCATCCACTACCAGAATCCCAAGATCGTCGCGGGTGCGGTCTGCACCTGGAACGACAAGATCCTTCTAGCCAAGCGGGGCATCGAGCCCCGCAAGGGATTCTGGACCGTGCCCGCGGGCTACATGGAGCTCGGCGAGACCACCGAGCAGGCGGCGCAACGCGAGGCGCGCGAAGAAGCCTGCGCCACCATCGAGATCGATCGCCTGCTCGCCATGTACAGCGTGGCCCGCATCGGCCAGGTCCAGATCATGTATCGCGCGCGCCTGGTGAGCGACGACGTCGCCGCCGGACCTGAAAGCGCCGACGTGGCGCTGGTCGACTGGGCCGACATTCCCTGGGAACAACTCGCCTTCCCGACCGTGGTCTGGACGCTCGCCCACTTCCATGAGTCGCGCGGCAAGACGGATTTCGCGACCTACTCCAACCCCACGGGCGACCTCGCCCGCATGTGGCCGCCGCGCAAGCCGGCGGGAGTCTAAGCGTCCGACAGCCTTCCCGGAGGCCGTCCAAAGCTGGATTTGTGACAAACACGCAGACCGCGTGCGCCGTTTCTTGCCGGTTTTATTGGCTTTTGGTAGACTCGTACAAACGTCCGGTAAACGGACGAATCTGGAGGAAACCATGTTAACTGCAGCCAACAACGAGATGCTGTCGCGCGTTGGGCCGGGCACGCCCATGGGCAATCTGATGCGGGAGTATTGGACTCCGGCCTGTCTTTCCTCGGAATTGAAGGCGGACGGCGAGCCGATGCGGCTGATGCTGCTGGGCGAGCAGCTCATCGCCTTCCGCGACACCGACGGCCGCGTCGGCATCATGGAGCATCGCTGCCCGCACCGCTGCGCCTCGCTGTTCTTCGGACGCAACGAGGAAGGCGGATTGCGCTGCGTCTATCACGGCTGGAAGTTCGACGTCGAAGGCAACTGCGTCGCCATGCCGAACGTGCCGCCGGCGCAGGACTTCAAGCAGCGCATCAAGGCCAAGGCCTACCGGGTGGTCGAGCGCGCGGGCTTCGTCTGGACCTACATGGGCAGCCGCAAGGAAGCGCCGCCCTTGCCCAACGTCGAAGTGCTGATGCTGCCCGAGGAAGAGCGCATCACCCGCGTGCACATGCGCGAGTGCAACTGGTTCCAGTCGCTCGAGGGCGACATCGACACCTCGCATTTCGGTTTCCTGCATGTCGGCGGGCTGACGATGGACGACGTCTCGCCCGACACCATCCACAAGTGGGGCGTCGGCGACCGCGCGCCGGACTACAAGTCGACCGAGACCGAATGGGGCACCATGTACGCGGCCTACCGGCCGGCCGAGGCGGGCCAGTACTACTACCGCTTCGCGCACTTCATGTTTCCGTTCATCACGCTGACTCCCAACGGCTTCTTCGAGGACCAGGTCGCCTGCACCTTGAACGTGCCGATGGATGACACCCACACCATGACCTACAACCTCACCTGGAAAGGCAAGACGCGCCCGCTCGAGTTGCTGAAGAACGGCGACTGGATTCCCGGCCTGAAGCCCGACGTGGAGTACTTGCCGAACACCAACGACTGGTTCGGACGGCACCGCCTGGTGGCGCGGCGCGAGAACGACTACCTGATCGACCGCGACATGCAGAAGAACGTCAACTACACCGGCATCCAGGGCATCGGCCGGCAGGATCAGGCGATGATCGAGTGCATGGGCGAGATCGTCGATCGCAGCCTCG
>JAEZHS010000690.1 GCA_023436825.1 Pseudomonadota bacterium
CATGATCATGAGCGAGCTGGAAGCTCGCGGTCCGGAAGACATGAGCGGGCCTGGAGGCCCTACGGCGCATGCGAATGCGCCCAGGTCCGGCAAGAAACTCATATCCGCCAGCCCGCGTGCAGCGCCACGACGCCGAGCGTCATGTCGCGCCAGGTGACGTTGGCGAAGCCCTGCTCGCGCATGCGACGGGCGAGCTCGCGCTGCGGCGGGAAGCGGCGGATGCTTTCGTGCAGATAGCGGTAGGAGTCGGCGTCCCGAGCGACGATGCGGCCGAAGAACGGCAGCGCGCGGCTGGAATAGGCATCGTAGATACGGCCGACCGGAGCCGACGTCACCTTGCTGAACTCCAGGCAATAGAAGCGGCCGCCGGGCTTCAGCACGCGATGCGCCTCGCCCAGCGCCTTGTCGATGTCGGTGACGTTGCGCAGGCCGAAGGCGATCGTGTAGCCGTCGAACGAGCGGTCGGGGAACGGCAGGCTCTCGGCATCTCCCGTCGTCCAGGTCAGACCCTTCAACATTCCGCGGTCGGCGGCGCGGTCGCGGCCGACCGCCAGCATGGCGGAATTGATGTCGCAGACGGTGACGTTCGGCCGATCCCCCTGGCGGCGGTAGATGCGGAAAGCGACGTCGCCCGTTCCGCCCGCCACATCCAAAAACTTCTCGCCGGGCCGCGGATGCAGCACGTCGACCAGGGTGTTCTTCCAGAGCCGGTGGACGCCGCCCGACATCAGGTCGTTCATCAGGTCATAGCGCGGCGCCACGCTTTCGAAGACCTGGCGGACCAGGCCGGCTTTTTCGGCCGCCGGCACGTCGCGATAGCCGAAGGACGCCTGTTCGGCGCCGCCGGGTGCGTTAGGATCAGGCTGGTTGGCAGGTCCGCTGCTCATGGGCCGGCAACCTAGAGGAATCGCGATGATGCTGAAAGACCGGGTGCTGCTGATCACCAACGTCGAGAAATTCGCAGGCCACGGCACGACCCGAGTGGCGCTGGCCGAAGGCGCCACGGTTCTGGCCCACGATCCTTCCTTCGAAGCGCCAACCGCGCGGCGCAAATACGAAGCGCAGTTCCCCGGCGCGCATGCCCTGTCGGCTGTCGAGCCCGCGACCCTGGTCGAGCTCGCTCTCAAGCGGCACGGACATATCGACGCCCTGGTCAACAACGATGCCTATCCCGCCCTGCGCGCGCCGCTCGGCGAAGCACGGCTGGAGGACTATCGCGACGCGCTCGAGGCCATGGCGGTGACGCCGTTCCGGCTGACCCAGCTCGTCGCGCCGTCGATGCGCAAGCGCAAGTCGGGACGAATCGTGTTCGTGTCGTCGGCCGCACCGTTGCGCGGCATCGCCAACTACGCGCCTTACGTCTCTGCGCGAGCAGCGGCCAACGGACTCGTCTCCTCGCTTGCCAAGGAGCTGGGGCGCGACGGCATCACGGTGAACGCCGTCGGATCGAACTATGTCGAGAACCCCGACTACTTTCCGCCGGCACTGCTCGCCAACCAGGAAGCGATGGCCAAGATGACGGCACAAATTCCGCTGGGCAGGTTGGGCAAGTCCGACGAGCTCGGCGCGACCGTGTGCTTTCTCTGTTCCGACGCCTCGGGCTTCATCACCGGTCACGTTCTTCCTCACGCCGGTGGTTGGGCGTGACGACAGACCGAGTGCATGTCACTATGAGTACTGAATAAACGTTCGTGCACGGATGACCGACCAGAGAGTGAATGGGGGTCACCGAAGCGCGACGGCAAAGGGAGGTACGACCAGGACGCAGCCGGCTGAGCCGCCGGCGCGTGTCTCGTTGGCCTGAAAAATTCGGTCCGAGGACGGCGCATGGGAAGACAGATCGTCCACCGCCTGCTGGTCTCGTTCCCCGCCCTGCTCGGGGTGCTTTTCCTTTGCTTCTGCCTGCTGCAGGTCGTGCCGGCCGACCCAGCCACGATCATCGCGGGGCCCGAGGCCAAGACCGAGACCATCGCCGCGATCCGCCAGGAGCTGGGGCTCGACCGGCCGATCCCCGTGCAGTTCGCCGACTATCTCGGCCGCGTGCTGCGTGGCGATCTCGGCCGCTCGATCATCTCCAACAAGATGGTGAGCGAGGAGCTGGCGCTGACCATCGGCCCGACCGTCGAGCTGATGCTGGGAGCCATGCTGATCGCCGTGCCGATCGGGCTGGCGCTCGGCACTCTGGCGGCGGTGAAGCGCGGCAGCATCACCGACCGCATCATCATGGCCTTCTCGGTGGCGGGCGTTTCCATGCCGGTGTTCTTCATCGGCCTCATCCTGATCCAGTATGTCGGCTTCAAGTGGGGTCTTCTACCTTTCACCGGCCGCACTGGCCCGATCTGGGACGGCGGGCTGCCGAGCCTGATCCTGCCGGCGCTGACCCTGGGCTCGGTGCTGATCGGACCGATCGCGCGACTCACGCGCACCGCCGTGCTGGAAGTGCTGGGCGCCGACTTCGTACGCACCGCCCGCGCCAAGGGACTGCGTGAAACAGTGGTGATCGTCCATCACGCGCTGCGCAATGCGCTGATTCCCGTGGTCACCTTGATCGGCCTGCAGGCAGCCTTCCTGCTGGGCGGCGCGGTGGTGACCGAGACCATGTTCTCCTGGCCAGGCGTCGGACGGCTCGCCGTCGGCGCCATCGTATCGAGCGATTTCCCGACGGCGCAGGGCGCCATCATGATCCTCGCCATCGCCTTCCTGACCATCAACCTCCTGGTCGACGTGCTTTACGTCTACCTCGATCCGCGGGTTCAACGGTCATGAGCGTCGAAGCCGTCAACGCGCCTGCCGTCGAGGAAACCAGCGGTCCGCTGTCGCGCTCCGGCGTGTTGCGCCGGCTGGCGCGCGACAAGGTGGCGGCCGTCGCCGCCCTGGTGCTGGCCGTGATTGCGTTGGCCGCGGTCTTCGCGCCGGTGGTGGCGCCGTACGACCCCTACCTCACCGACCTCACCAAGGTGATGCAGCCGCCGAGCGAAGAGCACTGGTTCGGCACCGACAATACTGGCCGCGATATTCTGAGCCGCGTCATCTACGGCACGCGCAACACCCTGATGCTGGGCCTGGTCGGCGTCATCATCGGCGGCCTTTTGGGTGGTGCCTTGGGCATCCTGGCGGCCTACTACCCCAAGGCCGACGGCTGGATCATGCGCCTGGTCGACGTGATGCTGGCCTTCCCGGCGATCCTGATCGGCCTCGCGGTCGCCGCGGTCGCCGGCGCAGGCCTTGGCGCCGTGGTGATCGCGCTGGTCGTCGCAACCGTCCCAGACGTCGCCCGGGTGGCGCGCGGCGCCGCCGTCGGCGTCATGGGCCAGGAATTCATGGAGGCGGGACGCGCCGTCGGCGTGTCGGATCGCACGCTGATCTGGCGCTACCTGACCTTGAACTGCATCTCGACCATCTTCGTGTTCCTGACCTTGCGCTTCGGTCAGATCATCCTGATCGGCTCGGCGCTGGGTTTTCTAGGCATGGGCGCCCAACCGCCGACGGCCGAGCTCGGCATGATGGCCGCCCAAGGCCGCGACTTCCTGTTCATGGCGCCGCACATCGCGACGATCCCGAGCTTCACGATCTTCGTCATCGTGCTGGCCGCCAATCTACTGGGCGACGCGCTGCGCGACGTCCTCGATCCGAGGCTGCAACAATGATCAGATCAGTTCTGAGTATTGCGTTCGCGCTGAGTCTTCCAGGACCTGCCTCGGCGCAGACCCTGAACATGATGAAGTCGATCGATGCCCCGCACTACGATGCGCAGCGCACGACCTGGGGCCCGACCTCCGACATCGTCAACATGTTCCAGGACACGCTGGTGGCGCTCGACTGGG
>JAEZHS010000011.1 GCA_023436825.1 Pseudomonadota bacterium
TTTCAGCGACAGCGGCCCCGACAGATTCCACAGGATGAACAGGAAGGAGATCAGTGTCGCGACGGCGCTGAGCAGCCCGAGCAGCAGCGTCATGGTGAATTCGCCGAGCTGGCGCAGGTCCTCGGCAATGCGCTGGTCGGCGTTGTCGATCGTGCGCTGCAGCTCGATGCGGTAGTAGCCGCGGCCGTCCAGCCAATGGGAGAGGTAGCGCCGCGTCAGCCAGCGGCGCCAGCGCAGGCGCAGGTAGGGGCTGACGATGGCGCGCGCGACGCCGGCTGCGATGAAGCCTGCCGCCAGCAGCGAAAAGATGGTGATCTCGCGCCAGAAAGCGGCTTCGTCCTTGTTCTGCAGGCTGTCGTAGAAGCGCCGGTTCCAGTCGTTGAACAGAACCTCCAGGCCGACGGCGACGAAGGTGAGCGAGATGGCGCCGACCAGGAGGGAGATGGCGATCCAGCGCTCCTCCGACCGGAAATAGGGTGTGACCAGCCGCCACCAGTCGCCGATGAACGAGCCTACGCGCTTCATGCAAAATTCCTTTCGGGCCGCACCCTAGCTCCGGGCCCCACCGCGATACATCTCCCGAGATGTCGCGTCCTTACATCTGGTTGGGCAACCAGAGCGCGATGATCGGGAAGGCGATCAGGATGACCAGCCGCAGGATGTCGGTGGCGATGAACGGCAGCACACCCTTGAAGATCGACGAAAATGTGACGTCCTGGACGACGCTCTTGATCACGAAAACGTTCATGCCGACCGGCGGATGAATCAGGCCGAGCTCGACGGTCATGACGATGATGACGCCGAACCAGATCGGATCGAAGCCCAGCGCCGTCACCACCGGGAAGATGATCGGCACGGTCAGGATGATCATCGCCATGGCGTCCATCAGGCAGCCCAGCACGAGGTACATGACCATGATGATGGCGAGCACGCCGTAGGGGCCGATGCCGAGGCCGGTCAGGAACTCGGTGACCTTCTGCGGCACCTGGGTGATGGTGAGGAAGTAGCCGAACAGCAGGGCGCCGATCAGCACGGTGAACACCGCTGCGGCCGTGCGCGTGGCCTGCAGCAACGAGGCGCGGACGCCGGCGCGGTCTAGGCGACCGCGCAGCACGCCCAGCAGGAAGGCGCCGCTCGCCCCGACGCCGCCCGCCTCGGTCGGCGTGAAGACGCCGCCGTAGAGGCCGCCGATCACCAACACGAACAGCAGGACGGGCGCCCACACGTCGCTGAGGCCCGCGATGCGGTCGCGCCAGCTCGCCTTCGGCACCGTCGGCAGGAAGTCGGGCTTCAGCCGGCAGATGACGGCGATGGTCGCCATGTACATCGCCATGGCGAGGATGCCGGGCAGGATGCCGGCACGGAACAGCTTGCCGACATCCTGTTGGGTGATCAGGCCGTAGACGGCCAGCACCGTCGAGGGCGGCAGCATCGCCCCCAGCGTCCCGCCGGCCGCGATCACGCCGGTGGCGAAGCTCTTGGGGTTGCCGTAGCGACGCATCTCGGGATAGGCGACGGTCGTAAAAGTGGCGGCGGTGGCGACCGAGGTGCGGGAGTTGGCGGCGAAGCCGCCGCAGGCGAACACGGTGGCGAGGCCCAACCCGCCCTTCCAGTGGCCGACCAGGGTATTGGCCGCGCGGAACAGTTCGCGGCTCACGCCCGAATGGGAGACGAAGGCGCCCATCAGCAGGAACATCGGGATGACGCCGAACTGATAGTCGGTGACGGTGCGCATCGACACCTGACCGATCAGCTTCAGCGCCGGCGCGCCGCCGGTCAGGTAGGCGTAGCCGCTGACGCCGACCAGCCCCATCGCCATGCCGACCGGCACGCGCAACAGCATCAGCGCGAACAGGGCGACGAAGCCCAGGATGGCGACGGTGTCGGCGCTCATCTTTCCGCCGGACTCTCTTCGTGCAGGTCGTCGGGATGGAAGATCAGCCGGTAGGTGCGGATGGCGATCAGGACCACCGCCGACACGTCGCCCGCCCAGGCGATGGCGAAGAACGGCCAGGTCGGCAGTCCGAGATCGTAGGTGAGGACATTGTCGTTGTAGGTGGCGCGCACCTTGTCGAACAGCGTGTAGGTCTGGACCGTGACCACGAACAGGAGCACCAGGGTGGCGAAGACGTCGATCACCCGCTTCCAGCGCCTGCTGGCCGAGGCCCACACCAGGTCGACCGTGATGTGGCCGCCGCGGTACGAGGTGGCGGCGATGCCCCAGAAGATCAGGATCCCCAGGAGCATGCGCCCGAAGTCGTAGGAATCGGGGATCTGCACGCTGAAGAAGCGGCGCAGCAGGACGGAGAGGAAGATGTCCGCCGCCACCAACCCCACGAACACCGCCGCGATCGCCTCGATCGTGTCGATGATGCGATCCATGAAGCGGCGGTTCATCTTACCCTGTCATCCCGAGCGAAGCCGCCTTGCAGGCGCGGCGCAGCCGAGGGACCTCCTCTTGGCGATGCATCAAACAAAACAGGTCCCTCCACTACGCCTCGCTACGCTCGGCTCCGGTCGGGATGACGGGAAGTCAAAACCCCGCCCCGTACTTCGTGACCGTGGCCTGGAAGTCCTTGTAGATCGCGTCCGGATCGGCGCCGGTCTTCTTCACCGCCTCGGCCCATGCCTTCTGCAACGGCGCCACGGCAGCCTGCCATTGCTTCAGCTGGTCGGGCGTCAGCGCATAGACCTCATGGCCGGGCAGCGCCTGCATCTTGGCTTTGCCGGCCGCCTCGAAGTCGTGCCACGGCGAGGAGAGCTTCACCGCCCATTCGCCGGTGCAGTGGTCGTCGATCACCTTCTTCTGGGCGGGCGACATGGCGTCGTACTTGGCCTTGTTCATCGAGTAGGTGAACACGGTCGAATAGAGCGGCACGTCGATATGGTACTTGGTGACCTTGTCGAGGCCGAACAGGAACATCGAGCCCCACGGGAAGAAGATGCCGTCGGCGACGCCGCGCTCCAGGACCTCGCGCGCCTCGGGGGCGGAGGCCTGAACGTTGGTGCCGCCCATCATGGTCACCATCTGGCCGATCGTGCTCTGCGCCGGCCGGATCTTCATGCCCTTGATGTCCTCGGGCACCATCACCTTCTTGCGGCCGTGGTAGGTGCCGGGATCGTGGATGAAGGCGAAACAGAAGTGCGTGTCCTTCATCTCGGTGGCCGCGAGCTTGCGGTACCAGGCGTCGAGCGCCGCCGTGCCCTTCTTGGCATCGGAGAAGGTGAAGGGGATCTGGCCGACCGCGATGATCGGGAAACGGCCGGGCTGGTAGCCGGGATTGACGTAGGTCAGGTCGGCAATGCCGTCACGCGCCATGTCGTAGTGGTCGAACGCCTTGCCGAGCTGCTCGGACGGGAAGATCGCGGTCTTGATCGTGCCGTTGGAGGCCTTGGTGATCGACTCGGCCCATTCCTTGGTCGCCGGCACCAGCGGATGCGCCGGCGGCAGCCAGATCGAGATCTTGAGGTCGACGGTCTTGTCCTGGGCCATGGCGGGGGCGACGACCGGGGCAAGGCCCACCATCGAACCGAGCAGGCCGAGCGCCAATGCAAGCGTGCGGGCCAGCGTGCGCGTCGTCATGGTTTCCTCCGAAATTGTTTGTTCCCCCAACTATATCTGCCCATGACAAGAGCGCCAAGCAGGTCTATAGCCGCCGCGCCATGGACAACCCGGTCCTCTCGCGGCGCGTCGCGCTCGATATCCTGGTGGCGTGCCTCGCCAAGGGCCAGCCGCTCGACGACGCCCTGGCGCGCCATCAAGGCTTCGCCAATCTCGACCCGCGCGACCGCGCCTTCGTGCGCCTGGTGCTGGCCACGACGCTGCGCCGGCTGGGCGAGATCGACGAGGTCCTCGGCCTCCTGATCGAAAGGCCTCTCGAGGGCGCCAACGCCACCGGCCGGCAGGTGCTGCGCCTGGGCGCGGCCCAGCTGCTGTTCCTGGGCACGCCGCCGCATGCCGCGGTCGATACCTCGGTCCGCCTGGTGGTCGATGCCGGCCTGCCGCACCTGAAGGGCCTCACCAATGCCGTGCTGCGCCGCATCTCGCGCGATGGCGCTGCCCTGCTGGGGGATCGCGACCCGGCGCGGCTCAACACGCCGCAATGGCTGTGGGAGAGCTGGACCGAGAGCTACGGCGAGCCCGCGACACGCGCCCTTGCCGCCGCGCACCTGATCGAGGCGCCGCTCGATCTCACGCCACGTTCCAACGCCGAGTTCTGGGCCGGCCGGCTGGAGGGCGAGGTGCTGCCGACCGGCACGATCCGCCGTGAGGGCGGCGGCAACGTCACCGAGCTGCCGGGCTTCGCCGAGGGCGCGTGGTGGGTGCAGGACGCCGCCGCCACGCTGCCCGCGCGTCTGCTGGGCGATATTGCCGGCAAGCGCGTCGCCGACCTGTGCGCGGCGCCCGGCGGCAAGACCTTGCAGCTCGCCGCCGCCGGCGCCGAGGTCACCGCCGTCGACATCTCGGCGCGCCGCATGACGCGGGTCGGGGAGAATCTTGCCCGCGCCGGCCTCACCGCGAAGCTCGTCACGGCCGACGCCGGCAAGTGGGTCACCGACGAAACGTTCGACGCCATCCTGCTCGATGCCCCCTGCTCCGGCACCGGCACCTTGCGACGCCATCCCGACATCGCCTGGCTGAAGGACGAGCAGGATGTCGGCCGG